>JBDTUW010000480.1:0-4163 GCA_040007555.1 Acidobacteriota bacterium
GATCGTCCTCGCATCACCCAGTTGCGTCCCATTGTCTACCGCGATCACCACATCGGGTTTTAGCTCCGCACGCATGACGTTGGTTGGAATGTTGTTGAGCAACCCGCCATCAACAAGAATCCTGCCTTCCCTTTCAACGGGAGGAAAAACACCCGGGATCGCCATCGTCGCGCGCAATGCCGAGCCTAACGCACCATCGCGAAGCTCAACCGACTCTGCCTTGAGAAAATCCGTCGCCATACATCGAAATGGAATAGGAAGCTCATCAAAACTTCCGAGTGTCGAATAAGGCAGAGTCATTCGATCGATCAACAGCCCAATGTAATGGGCCGAGCCAAGACCATTCGGAAGCGATAGTCCATCCTTGAGACCAAACTCAAAGCGAGTCTGGAAGCTCCTCCGGTCCTCTCGACGGCGATACGTCAGCTGATTGAACGACGGACCGACATCAAAAACTTCCTTCCAGTCGATGCCCTTGAAGAAATTTAGCATCTCGTCCGGTTTCATTCCGGTTGCGTAGAGTCCGCCGATCAACCCGCCCATGCTTGTTCCGGATATGTAATCGACGGGCACTCGGTGCTCTTCGCACCAACGGAGGACGCCGATATGAGCAATTCCCCTCGCACCGCCGCCGCTCAGAACAAAACCCACCGTCAGCGAACGTGCTGTCGTCGTTGGCGTCCGCTCCTGCGCAGCAGTCATGGTCGCAACCAGAAGCAGGAAGACCGGCAAAAAGCAGCCGGTCTTACGAAATCTTGTTCTCAATTCTGATGTCCTTCCGTGTTCAGTGGCGTTCACTCGCCGGCAAGTGTCTTGAGGCGCGTCTTTGCTTCAGAGATTTCATCAAGCTTGAAATCCGCCTTACTCCAGAATGCAAGGAACCGGCGGTAGTAGTCGATGGCCTGCTCCCTTTTGTTGAGCAACTCGGAGGCACGAGCCATCTGAAAATGACCCAGGATGTAGCGGGTGTCATAAAGCGGGTTGATGGGATTGGTGCTCCCGAGATCCGGGACTGGCCGAGCCTTGAGAAACTCTCGCAACTCGGCTTCTGCCGCCGCCGGCTGTCCGGCACCGAGATGTGCGAGAGCAAGTTCGAAGTTCCGCGAGACAGCGGGCGTCTGCGCCCGAAGATTCGTCCAAAGACCGATCGCCGTCACAAACTCACCCCGGGATTGCGCGTCACGCGCTCGCAACTCAAAGTCGAGCGGGCTGGGCGTTTTCAAGCCCAAAGCCGCGTACTCCTGCTGCGCCTTATCACTCCTTCCGCTTAACGCGAGCGTCAGCAGCAGTGAACTTATCCAGCCCCGGCCCTGTGGCGTCAGTGCCCTCGCATCACTGATAAGCTTGAGCGCTTTGTCGTACTGACTCAGGCCCGCAAGGAGATTCGCCTCACGCAGCAGGGTGTCGGCTTCAGAACCTTTGCTGTCGGCGCGCCTCGCCGCTTCGCGCGCCCTTCCAAAGTGACCGCGGGCCCGCTCAAGGCTGCCGCGGTAGAGCTCTACGCGCGCGAGCGTCTGCTCGCCCAGCCTGCGGTTGATCTCGGTCGTGTTGCGGAGAAACTGCTCGGCATTGGCCACCGCCTGCGTCTCATCGCCTTTAAGAAAGTACACCTCCGCCCTTTTCCAAAGTGCACTGTAGTCATAAAAGTTCGGCTTGATCTCAAATGAGCGCTGATAGGCCGTGATGGCTTCATCATAGAGACCGGCTTCAGTGTAGGTGTCACCCAGCGAATCGAAGGGATTAGGGTTGCCCGGCTCAGCTTCGGCGTAGCGCTTGAATGAATCGATCGCATTGACGTGATCGTGTTTGAGCAAATAGGTGTAGCCGATAGCATTCCAGACGGCGCCAAACTGCGGATCCAAGGCGAGCGCCCGACGTCCGTACTCAATCGATCGATCGTATTGTTTCAGATCTCTATAGATCTCGGTGAGTGCATGCAGGGCCTCTTTGTCGCGTGGATAGCGAACCAGCAGCTGTTCAAAACTCTCCGCCGCTTTCGTGCGATCATTCTGGGCAGTCAGCTGATAATAGCCATCAATCAGAAGACGATCGTATTCCCCCGCGCGTTCACGCAGCGACATTGCCTTGGCAAAGGCCTCCTTCGCGCCAGCCCGATCCCCGGACTGCTTTAGCGCGCGTCCTAGCTGCAGTTGCGCCAGTGCGAAATCCGGATCGATCTTGGTCGCATTCTCGAGACTCTTGACCGCGACCGCGAAATCGTGAGCCATGAGGCGATCAAAACCGGTCTGGTAATACTGCAGCGCCTGGTATGAGCGCGTTGTCAGTTCAGCAACGCGTCGCGTGTCCTCAATTGGAAGGTCGTAGGCGCCTGCGATCTTTGCCGCGAGCGCGTCTATCATATCGAAGACCTCTTCGACGCGAGCGCCTTCGACCGCGTCCGAAAAGAAGACACCGCCCCCGGGAACATCTTCGACAGTTGCCTCAAGTCGGATCCGTGATCCATTACGCCGGATCGTCCCGAGAACGGCGGCGCCAGCTCCGGTCTGTCGGGCCGCGCGCCGGACGGCGTCCACATCTGGCCGGTCACGACCAGCACTTCCCCCTTCGATAACCGCATCGCGCATCTGGTCGGCGCTGGTGATGTGGAGACCGCGTACTGAGGAGAGTTTCGCCACCAGCAGGTCGGGCACGATCCGTTCAAGAGCATCGAGTTCACGATCCGACGAAAGATTCTGGAAGGCTCCGAAGGCAAGGCGCTGCCGCTCGAATTGGGCGCGCGATCGTGACTTCCAATATGCGGCGCCTGCACCAGCAAGGATCAGGAACAGGAGAAGGCCGGCGAGGACGCGGTTGCGTTTCGTGCTTAACAGGCCGGTGTGAAGCGCAAGATTCGACGCGGTTGGAGGAGCAGTATCGACGCGGGTGGGTTCGTCAAACCGGGCTGTGTTCCATTGCTGCCGCATTCGCAGCGTGGGTTCCGTGGGAATGGACTCCTTCGGCATACCGATGGCTTGAAAGTACAGGTCGACCACTTCACGCGCTCGTTGTGGTCGTGCGTCCGGATCCTTTGCCAGCAACCGATCGACGAGCAGCTCGAGCTCTTGCGACGCGTCGGGGCGCAAGGTGCGAAGTAGAGGAGGTCGATCGTTGATCTGACGCTGAATCAGTTCCTGGACCCCATCCCCACCAAAGGGAAACGTGCCCGTCAGCATGCGAAAAAGAACCACTCCGAGTGAGTAAATATCAGAGCGGCCATCGATGTGACCACCAGTTCGAAACTGTTCCGGACTCGCGTAATGAGGTGTTCCCATCGGCGCCGAGACGGAAGCCGCGGTCGTTTCACTGACGACCTTGGCGATGCCAAAATCGAGTACCTTGACCTGCGCTGGCGCTCCCTCAACCCAGCCCGCCCTTTTGACGAGCATGATATTCGCGGGCTTGAGATCACGATGAACAATTCGGTGCGCATGCGCTGCGTCGAGCGCGGCCGCTACCTGCGCCAGAATATCACCAGCCATCTCGAAGCCAAATCGGCCTCGCAGTTCAAGTTCTTCTTCGAGGGTGTGACCTTCAAGCCACTCCATGGCGATGTAGGCTATGCCATCCGGGGTCCTTCCGGCATCGACGACATTGGCGATGTTCTCGTGAGTCAGATGACCCGCCATCTTCGCTTCGCGCTCAAAGAGCTCGACGACGCGTTCGTTGCCCACCGCGATATTTGGCTGCAGAATCTTGATCGCGACGCGGCGATCGATTGCCAGGTGATGTGCGCTGTAAACGGCACCCATCCCGCCTATACCGACCAGCTCATCAAGTCGATATTTGTCCACAAGCGTCCGGCCCGCGAGGTGGTAGGGATCACGCAAAGCGAGTTGCCTGCCGTCGTCGAGACAGAAACGCTGTGTCGTCGGATACTGTCGCTGGCACGCGGGGCAGTACTTCATCGTATTCCGAAGGTGACGAGCTGGATCAATGGGTATCTAAAGGTATCTCAAAGGGGGCAATCACCGCGCCAATGTCGTCAGGCAGATATGCGGATGAAAGCGAGTCTATATCAACAGTGGTCAGTTGTCAGGGGCCAGGGATCAGGGGGGCAGGGAGCTGCGTTCGTAGTCCCGCCTTAGGCGAATTGCAACACTTCGTGGTGGGCCTTTTCCGCCGCGCTCGATCTTGGAGTGCGCGCGGCTTGCCGCCGCTTTTCT
>JBDTUW010000481.1:0-4162 GCA_040007555.1 Acidobacteriota bacterium
CTTTGTATTCACCGCTTCGTAGTCACCGTTGCTATTTGCCTGAAGCGTGCGGCTTGTGTTCTCGTCAATGTTGGTGAGCTTGACCGCAGCGTTGGGAATGATACTGCCGGAGGTGTCGCGAACGGTGCCAAGCACCGACCCAAATGTGGACTGGGCAAGAATTGCCGCCGGCATCACGCCGCTCAGAAAGATGGCAGCAATCAGGTATATCTCAAGCGAGAACTCTCTTTTGGACGTATGCATGGTCTCCTCCGTAGTTGGCTTGAGGCGTCGTGTGTTCTACGCCCCGTAGTGATCGAGTCAACTATCATCAGGGCCTTCGACAGCCCGGGTCGTACGGAGTCCCGATTCTTGCCGGGGCTCTCGCCGGGGAATCAGAGGACGAGCAACGGAATTTGACGTCGCATTTGTGGAGTTGTGTACATCGTTGGAATGGCCCATGTCAATGGTTGAGCCGTGTACCTGGCGTTGACGTGATTATGGTTTCGTGAAATATCTAAACGCCTTGACGGCAGAGCTCTCCCTAAGAATGAGATCGCAAGGCGCAAGTCTCGCGACGGTTTTCATCACAAGGGCTCTCTTGTCTGCATTCGACTCATCGGCCCTGCCTAACGCCACGCATCACGCCCGATAGTTTAGAGAGTAGGTCAGCGGCACACTCCGTCGTGGATCTACCCGCCGTGTCGACGATGAGCCGGTCGGCCGTCCAGTCATGATATTCACGGCTCTCGACCTCGCTCCACGTAGGAGGCTTCAGCCCCGATACCTCTGCAATCCGCGTTTCCACTCTGAGGCGATGTTCGTTAGGGTCGGAGCAAGTGATCTCGATGTTTATGTAGTCGGCCTCGGCCTCGCGTGCTACCTGTTCCCATTCCCGTCGAGTGAGTTCAATCGGATTGCACGAGTCCGCGACGACGTGCAGTCCGAGGTGCAGATTGTCAGAGGCGATTCGGTAGGCGAGGCTGTAGCCCTCTCCCTGCACCTCGACTGAGCAGAGATCCCTCAACCCCTGCTCGATTGTGTCGATCCGCAAATAAATTGCGTTGAGTTGCGGTGCGACCAATTGCGCGAGCGTGGACTTCCCGCTCCCTGGAAGTCCGGAGAAGATGTAGAGGATTGGTGCTTCATATCTTGATTCACGCACTGTTGTTCCCTGAGCGGCTAACGCCGGGCGCTCACCGGCGCGCCGACCGAAGCGCGAGCGTCCGGTGGAGTGCCTGGTTGGGGCAGCACTCTGAGGTGACTGCGGTGGACTATCGCAATCCCGATTGGCTCGTCAGGTACACCGCAAATGTCGCCAGCCAGTGCCCCCCTTCGTAGTGCTCTCCGGTGACGGCGGGCAATGCCGCGGCACGATGACTCACTGCCGCCGCGAGCAACGCCGGCACTCGATTGTCACTTGGCTTCAAACCGTGCGCAATCCCCTCGAGCATCCACGCCCGACTCAGATTGAGTCCGTCAATGTGCGCCAACTTCGGGTCGGCTCGGTCCGTCACCACCCCGGGCAGCAACCACTCGGCTCCCCCTTTTTTCGGAATCAGCGGTAGAAAGCTTCCGAGCCACTTCGCGAAGGCCTCGGGCTCGAGCACCCGCCGCATGAAGTCCGCTTCGGCCAGGCAAGGCGACAGAAAGTCCTGCCCCGACGGTTCATAACTGAGCGGACAATTGCGATCGCCGCGATAGAACCGCTGCGCTGCATCCACGAGCAGCAGCTTCATCTGGGCATCCCCCGCAATGCGCGCCCAATCCCACATCAAACCGAACGCAAACGCGGTCTGATCGTGCTCTCCAATCCGGATCGGATAGTGCAGCTTGGGCAGCCAGCTTTTCAACTTCGAAGCCGCAAGCGTTTCGAGCGGCACCAGCGCGGCGGCCCACTGATGTGCCTGGCTGTCGTCCCAGCTGCGCAACTCCGCGGACAACTGCAGCAACCATGCGAGCCCATACGGGCGCTCAAACGATGCGCGCTGCTCGTTCTTGACGTAATCAACCTCGGCAGCAATGCGCTCCGGAGTGAGGTCCTCCGATAGAGCCGCCAGTGCCTCTTTCCTGAAAGGCGCATTTGGCCTGAAAGGCGCATTTGGCCTGAAAGGCGCATTTGGAAAGAGACGCAACAGCCGTACGAGCAGCCAATGCCCGTGCACGCTCGAGTGCCAATCGAAGCAGCCATAGAAAGCAGGTGTGAGCACGTGCGGTGGCAGAGCATCGGCATCGCTTTGCAGCACGTGGGAGACCTTGTTGGGATACTCCTTGTGCAGGCAGCCGAGTGCGAGCTGCGCGAAGCGAGTCGCGGCTGCCTCGTCCAGCGAGTTCGATGCATGCGGCACAGCTGCTGGCGGCACCGCGATGGTCGCCTCGCCGAACGCCGCAACTGCGCCAAGCACGCCAACCTGAAGCCACCTTCGCACGATAATCCCTCCTGATTCGGCCAGGACGAAGCTCTGACCATACCAAACTGCGCCTCGGAACGCATTGGGTTCGTCTGAGCCCTCTTCATTGATTCCCAATCCCGAGATTGTGCTTAGATCATAAACATTGTACTGAATCTTGTCCGCCTCGACGAATTCAACCGAACACTTATCCCGACCATCCATGGGTCAACCATATATGGGTCGTCGCCAGCCACTCTTGACGGTATGTCCCATATCTGAGACACTGCTGAAGTGAAGGCGGCGCGATTCCACCCTAAAGCGCGAGATGTCTTGAAGGGGTTCCCTGAGGACATTCGGCGAGAGTTAGGTAAAGCCATCTTTGATTTGCAAAGAGGCCGGCGGCTTTCGATGCCGTTATCGCGTCCGATGCCGTCGGTTGCGGCGGGTGCTGAAGAACTGCGCCTGAAAGACCGAACCGGGGCTTATCGGGTCTTCTATCTCGCGAAGCTGGTTGACGGCGTGTTGGTCTTTCATGCTTTCACGAAGAAGGTTCAAAAGACGCCCCATCGCGATATGGCTATGGGCCAAAAGAGGCTGAAGGAGATGCTGCATGAAGAAAGTTGAGCCTGCCGTCGCTCGGAATGCGAAAGAACTTGCCGAATTACTTGGACTCACACCTGCTGACGGGCTCGAAATTGAGATTCGTAGTGATTTGAACGACAAGATAATCGAAGTCGTAACGAAGAGGAGCCTGACTCATGACCAGGTAGCAAGACTCGCACGGACCTCCAGGACACGTGTCACCGCAATTCTCAACCGAAACACTCACGATATCTCGACCGACCTCATGTTGCGAGTGCTGGCCTCACTCGGTGTGCAGGCGAGGCTAAAGTTCAAGAGAACGGCCTGATCACTCACGTCAGAATAACTACGGAAGTTAAGCCCTCTTGAGCCAATGGTACTGCGCGGGCAACTGAGTGGGAGAGTAGGTAGTCGCCGGAATTAATTAACTAACATCACCGAGAGCATCCTCATCAATGACCGTGCTGGAGCGAGGCTCCAACGGAAGCACGCCAGCGACGAGTTCAGCCAGGTTCACGGCGAGCTTGTCGGGCCTCCGTCTTTTTCAAGCGATAGGACAGATTTCAGTCTAATCCAGGATTTCCGAACGTCATAGTCAACCTCTACGAATTCTCATGCTCGTAAGCAAAAACAAAAATCAACGTCGGTCGCGACACTCCGTCTCGTACTCGGTCGGCCCTGCCAGGGCCAGGTAGGAATGACGTGGGCACACCAAAAATGGAAAGCGGGACCGCTTCTTATTGAAACAGTCCCGCCTTATGCGAATTAATTCCGGCGACTACCTACTCTCCCACGCAGTTGCCCGCGCAGTACCATTGGCTCAAGAGGGCTTAACTTCCGTGTTCGGGATGGGAACGGGTGTGACCCCTCCGATAGAGCCACCGGAAAACTTATGACGCAACTTCCTGGAGACCAGGGTCGCGAAAAATCCAATCCTCGACCAGGCGTGTGACCTGGTCGAGGAGCAGAAAAACTGAATAGGTAGAGAACGCAAGTGACTAGACTTGAACCTTGCTGCAGATTGCTCTGAGCAAATTTTATGGTCAAGCCAATGGACTGATTAGTACTGGTCAGCTCAACACATTGCTGTGCTTACACACCCAGCCTATCAAAGTGGTAGTCTTCCACAAGTCTCATAGGGAGCACTCATCTTCGGTCGGGCTTCACGCTTAGATGCATTCAGCGTTTATCCCTGCCCAACGTAGCTA
>JBDTUW010000482.1:0-4158 GCA_040007555.1 Acidobacteriota bacterium
CGAAAAAAACGACTGGTGAACTCGCTGGCAGTGACAGCTGCATTTGTCTTATCGCCGGCAGCGATCTGCAGGTAGGCGGTCTTGAGCGCCATCATTCCACTCGCGCAAATTCCGTGGAGCGAGGCGATTTCGCATTCGGGAATCTGGAGCTCGCCGTGCACAAGACTGGCGAAACCGGGAGCGAGAAGATCACCCTGGGAGGTCGCTGTCGCGAGATAGCGAATCTGGTTGAGGGACAGCTCGGAGCGCTTGAGGGCATCGCGAAGGGCATGGGCAGCAAGTTCGTAGTCACGATGAAGAACATTGCCTTCGCGGTCAATCGCGTAGTGGCGGGTCCGAATCCCATTCTGTTTGAGGATGCGCGATCTCAACCTGGAGGGCTTGCCCCCGACTCTGCCGAGATGATCCTCCATCTGATCGTTTTCGATGGGAGCGCCCGGTAGAAACTTGCCGAGCGCGTTGATGAATACCGGATGGGTCATAGTTGCTTTCCTGGCGGCAAATGACGCCGTGCTGAGGATAATACTCTCCTGCGACGCCCCCCTCCATCAAGGCCAGGGGCAGGGGTCAGGGGACAGGGATGAGGGGTCAGATGCTGGGGGCGAGGGACCTGCGTTCGTAGTCCCGCCTTGAGGCGGAATGTTGCGCCACCCGGGATTCCGCCTGAAGGCGGGACTACGAACGCACTTTCCCTCGCCCTCTGCCTCTTGCCCTTGACCTATCTATGTAGAAAGCTATATAAAAAGACATCTAGCTAAGCAGTAAAACGGAATCGAGCCTGAGGGGGAGAATGGGCAGAAGCTATCTTTCATACACCATGGCGGTCATTCTGCGGGCGCTCGATAACGGCTACCAGTATGGCTTTGACATCATGGATGTTACCGGACTGCCCAGCGGGACGGTCTATCCCGCGCTCCGCCGTCTCGAGGATCTCGACCTCCTTCGTTCGAAATGGGAGAAACACACGATCGCCCAGCAGGAATCGCGGCCGCCCCGGAAATACTACGAGCTTACCAAGTCTGGCCACGAGGCACTCGTCGAAGCCGTCGCCCGGTATCGGCTTCACGATCAACTGCCACTCGATACGCGTGAGCCGAGGACTTCCCGGTAGTCGCAACCGGCCTTGCACTGGACCTGCCCGCGGATCGGAGTTCACCCCAGATGACCAGCTGGCCGAAGCTCTATTTCAGGCTCATCAGACTCTTTGGCCTGCTGGTTCCACACCGATTGCGTGAGGATTGGCTACGAGAATGGGAAGCGGAGCTAAAACATCGCGAGACGCTGCTCGCCAAATGGAACAATCGTGACGGTACAAAGGACCTTCTTCGCCGGGGACTCGGCGCGTTCTGGGATGCGGTGTGGTTGCAGCCACAACGACTGGAGGACGACTTGATCAGCGACATACGTTTTGGCCTTCGCATGTTGCAGAAGAACCCGGGTTATGCCGCCGTCGCAGCCCTGACGCTCGCACTCGGGATAGGAGCCAATACAGCGATCTTCAGCATCGTCAAGACAGTGCTCCTGCAGCCGCTGCCTTACACGCAGCCCGAGCGCCTCGTGACTCTTTGGGAGCGCAATCCGTTGAAGGGCATTGCACAGGAAAACGTCAGTCCGCCGGACCTCGCGGATTGGACCGCCCAACAGCGCGTCTTTGAACGGATTGCATTCTGGACAGGTCCGACCGAGTTCAATCTCGTCCAGGACGCCGACGTCATCAAGGTCAGAGCTGCTTATGCTTCGTCAGAATTATTCCCTACCCTTGGTACCGCTCCCTTTCTTGGTCGCAGCTTCCTCGCTGAGGAGGATCTTCCACAGGGAAACCGGGTCGCATTGATCGGATACGATTTCTGGCAAAATCACTATGCAGGCGACACGGGTGTGCTCGGCAAGACCCTGATTGTCGACACCTTTGGCCGTCGTGACTACACAATCGTCGGCGTGCTCCCGCCGCGCTTCAGGTTTCCGGATCAAACCGAGATTTGGTTGCCGGCCGGTTGGAACGGCCTCTCTCGTGACCGCCGCGGCGGACACTGGCTCTCCGTCATCGCCAGACTCAAGCCCGAAATCGGATTGGCGACCGCTGGAGATGAAATGAACCGAATTCAGGGCGGGATAGCAGAACGCTTCGGAGACGTCGTCATCGGGAACGAGGTTGCTGTCGTACCGTTGCTGGAGCAATCGCTTGGTGTCAGGTTACGACCGGCTCTCATGTCCCTACTCGCGATTGTCGTCTGTGTGCTGCTGATTGCATGTGCGAATGTCGCGAATCTTTCGCTCGCACGCGCGGGAGCGAGACAGAAAGAAGTGGCGATCCGACTTGTGCTCGGCGCATCTCGCATTCGCCTTGCTCGTCAGCTGATCACTGAGAGTTTCCTGTTGGCGCTCATCGGAGGTGTGCTCGGACTCATGCTGGCAGTACTGCTTGTGCGATTGGTGGTCGCGTTTAATCGCGGACACGTCCCACGCCTCGAGGAGGTACACGTTGACGGAGCCATGCTGCTCTTCACCCTGGCGGCGTCGCTTGTGACGGGACTCCTGTCAGGTCTCGCTCCGGCCTGGCAGTACTCGAAGCCCGATCTGAACTCGTCGCTCAAGGACGGAGACAGGAGCGGGAGCGTCGGATTGCATCGCAGCAGGCTGCGCGGCGTGCTCGTCGTCACTCAAATCGCTCTGGCGCTGGTGCTGCTTGTTGGGGCTGGTCTCATGACCAGAAGTTTCCTGAGACTGATAAAGATCGATCGCGGGTTCGATACCAATCGGCTGGCGACTGCCAATATTGATTTCTCAGTCCATGGTTTTACAACGTGGGTCCAGCCGACCGCAACACGCCCTCAGGTCGCATTACGAGAGATGATGGAGCGCTGGAAGGGTATCCCAGGTGTACGGTCTGTCGGCGCGATTGGGAGCTTACCGCAGGGCGTCAACTCAATTCGGCCTTCGACGTTTGCGATTGAGAATCATCCTCAGGATGCGGCCAACATTGCCAAGGCGACGTTCAGCGCGGTAACGCCGGACTATTTTCGGACAATGGGTGTTCCGCTTCTCAGAGGCCGCGCATTTACCGAACAGGACATCCTGGAAGCTACACCGGTTGCAATCATCAACGAGACCATGTCCACCCGGTACTTTCCGGGCGAAGACCCGATCGGCAAGCGAATCGCATTGTATGGACGGAATCCGGGTGAGCTGGCGATCAACCCGCTCTCCACAACACCTTGGATCGAGGTTGTTGGCGTGGTCGGTGATGTACGGAAGATGACGCTCGAAGCGGTGAAGGTTCCAGATGTCTTTCGCCCTTATTGGCAATGGCCAATGCAGTCGCCCCTGGTGGCCATCAGGTCGGACATTGATATGGCGGGCCTTGCTAGCGCCATGCGCGCAGAAGTGCGCGCGGTCAGCAAGACTGTTCCGCAACCACGGGTTCAGTCAATGGATGAGGTTCTCTCGGATGTAGTCGCGCAACCTCGCTTCTACACGGTGCTCTCGGCGTTATTTGGCGGCCTGGCTTTGCTGCTCTCGGCCATTGGCATCTACGGCGTCATGGCGTACGCGGTCGGCCAGCGGACGCGCGAGATCGGAATTCGTATCGCGCTCGGCGCTCTGCCATCCGATATTCTGCGTCTGGTCATTGGTCAAGGTCTGAAGCTGACGGCGATTGGCGCCGCCATTGGTCTGGCGCTTGCGATTGCGTTGACGCGTTTGTTGAGTGCGCTTCTCTTTGGTTTGAGCGCAACCGACCCTTTGACATTTGCTGGAGGGTTTGTCGTGCTTCTCGGGGTAGCGTCGCTAGCCTGTTACTTACCGGCGCGAAGCGCAATTGCCGTTGACCCGATGACGGCACTCCGTCGCGAGTAAGCGCGCGCGCACGGTAGGAAATGATGCGAGGAGTTGCGGCAAATCATGATTCCCGACAAGAGGCGATCACGGGGCAGTTTTGCAAGACGGCTGATCCAGCTCATCGGAATCATCGTACCGCAGCGATTGCGCACCGACTGGAGGCAGGAGTCGGAGGCCGAATGGATCCGCTTACCGCTCTTCGGCACGAATAGCGTGGCTTTGTGACACTGTTTAACGCATAGGCGCAGTGACCCAGAGGTGGCGAGCCGGAGTGGCCGCTGCGCCACACCGTTGAAAAGTGCCGAACAACCACGCGCGCGG
>JBDTUW010000483.1:0-4154 GCA_040007555.1 Acidobacteriota bacterium
AAGAGGGCGGAATCGACTACCCGATCGGCTATGTGCGCTGGACCGAGCGGCGGAACATGCAGGAATTCCTCCGTCTGATCGCAGCGGGCTCTGTCAAAGTCGGCCCACTGATCACGCATCGAATCCCGATTGAGCATGCGGGGCGAGCTTACGAAATGATCTCCGGAAAGATCCAGGAGTCGTATCTCGGGATATTGCTGTCGTATCCCGGCGTGGAGTCACCGAACGGTTCAACGGTTCTTCCACTCAAGCACGCGTCTAAGACCACTGCTGTAACTGGTGCGTTGAGACTGGGCGTCATCGGAGCAGGCAACTTCGCGAAGGCCGTGCTTCTGCCACGCCTGGCAAAGAGCTCGGGTGTCAGCCTGACCGCTCTCGCGACGGCCACCGGACGCAATGCGAAGGCGATTGGTGAGGAATATCGCTTCGCGTGGTGCACGACGGATTTCAATGAACTGATCCGCAATGCGGATATCGACGCGATCCTGATCGCCACTCGGCACGATACACACGCTCAAATGACTGCAGCGGCGCTCGGCGCAGGGAAGTCAGTATTTGTTGAGAAACCACTTGCGATCGACCGGGCCGGTCTGGACGAAGTGGAGGCGGCAGTCGGGGAGCATCCCGACCGGCTCATGGTCGGGTTCAATCGGCGTTTCTCCCCGCTTTCGAGCACGTTGAAGGACTTCTTTGCTGGGGCCTCGCCGCTGGCGATAACCTATCGAGTCAATGCTGGCGCCATTCCGGCAGACAGTTGGATTCAGAATGCTGAGGGCGGCGGGCGGATTGTGGGTGAGGTCTGTCATTTCATCGACTATCTTCAGTTTCTGACGAATGCTCTGCCGGTGGAAGTATTTGCTTCCGCGAGTTCTGCAGGCCAGGATACGCTCTCGATCGTTGTCAGCATGAGCGACGGCTCGGTCGGGAATATCAATTACTTCGCGACAGGCGATCGCGGGCTTACCAAGGAGCGAGTGGAAGTGTTTGGCGGTGGCCGAAGCGCGATTCTCGATGATTTCCGCACTGTTGAGATGTGGCGCGACGGCAAGCGAAAAATCGTCCGGAAGGTGACTCAAGAGAAGGGATTTAACGAAGAGCTGAGAGCCTTTCTCGATGCAGCGCGAAGTGGAGGAGGCATGCCAATCTCCTGGTCGAGCCTCGCATCAACAACGCTGGCCACGCTTTGCATTGTGGAGTCCCTCGGCAGCGGTCGTCCGGAGGCGGTCAATTGAATGTAGGCCTGCTCCTGCGCAGTCTCGAACACCTGCGCTGGGAACAGCTGGTCTACAGACCGATACGACTTCTCCAGTCACGGCTGGATCGCAGCGTCATTGCCTCGCGCTGGACGACGCCGAAACAACTGGTGCGAGCTCCACGCGACGCTGCACTTGAAGCGATTGCCGCTGTCGTCAAGGCCCTCCCGCATCTCAACCCTCCGCTAACGCAATACGAATCGAGACTCGCCGATATCGGCGACAACAGATTCACCTTCCTCAATCGACCACTGACAATTCACCCGATCGACTGGAATCATCGGTACGAGAGCCATCTCTGGAACTACAACCTGCACTACTTTGCCTATTCGTTATGGTGCGCACAGTCGCATGCGGAGCGGGGAGATGGCGGCGCGCTCGCGGAGAACCAGCGGTTAATCTCGGATTGGATCGCCACGGCTCGAATCGGTGAGAGCGATGGATGGGATGCGTATCCCGTTTCATTGCGTCTTGTTAACTGGATCTATGCATACGCACTGACGGGGAAGCGCACGGGCGAAGAGGAGTTTCACTCTCTCTGGAGTTCCAGCATCTATCGCCAATTGGATTATCTAAGCCGGCGCGTTGAATATCATCTGCTGGCCAACCACATCATCAAGAATGCAAAGGCGCTCGTTGTGGGCGGTCTTTTCTTCGGCGAAGCCAGTTGGCTCGAAACGGGCCGCGCCCTAATGCTGCGAGAGTTTGATGAGCAGGTACTCGATGATGGAGGTCATTTCGAGCGAGCGCCAATGTACCACGCGCAGGTACTTGCCGATTTCCTTGAGGCTTTCTCGTTGCTCCGGGCGTTTGGAGAGGTCGATGAGACCGTTTTCGGACACGCTGCGACGAGGCTTCATAAGATGGGAAATTTTCTTGCGGCGATGAGCAATCGCGACGGGTCACTCGCCTTGTTCAATGACTCGGCAAATACAGAGGAGTGCCGTCCGCGCCCTATTCTCGAATCCGTTGCGCACGTCAGTGGGAACTCGGTCGATAATGTCTGGAGCTTTCCCGAGACCGGCTACTACCTCTGGGAATCCCCGGATCTGAGCGAGCGCATGGTGGTCGACGCAGGTCCGCCAGCCGCCGCCTACAACACCGCACACGCTCACTGTGACCTGTTGAGTTACGAGCTATGGCTCCACGGGCATCCGTTTATCATTGACCCGGGGGTTCACGGTTATGAGGGAGATCGGTTTCGTGAGTATGCACGCTCGACCCGGGCACATAACACAGTTGTCATTGATGGACGTGAGCAGTCCGAGATCTGGGCCACCTTCAGGATGGGGGCAAGAGCGACCCTGGTGTCAGCCGAATCCACATCCGCAGACGAGGTCTGGCGCTTCCGCGGCGCTTACCGGCCTTACTTCGATCATAGGATTATGCACGAGCGAAGAATCGTCAGGGATGCGACGGGAGAATGGTTGATCAGCGATAAGCTGGAAGGAGCCGGGGCGCACGCGTTAGAGAGTTTTATCCACTTGCATCCCGGCGTTCGAGCGCGCAAAGATAATTCTTCGATCCTCTGCGAGTTTGCCGGCTGTCGCGTCTGGATTGAGCCGTTCGGGGTCACGCAGTTCGAGATTGTGAGCGGTGTGGAGGAGCCGATGCAGGGCTGGTATTTCCGCGACTTTGGGATTGCTGAGCCATCGGCGACGATCTGCATGCGGGTGAGCGCGAGACAGGGCGAGGAGTTCGGGTATCGGATCCGCCAGGCGTAGAGGGTTTTTCAGCACTTTGTAACGCAGAGGCGCAGAGCCCCACAGGCAATGCGTATATATGAACGCCCGCCTTCCTCGTTATTCAATAGCGTACCCGACAATGAGAATTACCTTTCTGTGCCAGTATTTCCCTCCCGAGATGGGAGCGCCCTCCGCTCGCACTCACGAGCACGCGCGGCATTGGGTGAGCCTTGGCCACAACGTAACTGTCGTTACCGGCTTCCCCAACCATCCGACGGGTGTGATTCGGCCGGAGTATCGCGGTCAATATTGTCTGCGCGAGGTGGTCGACGGCATAGACCTGCTCCGTACCTGGATCTATGTGGCACCCAACAAGGGGTTCACGAAGCGAGTCATAAATTTCCTCTCGTTTTTCTTTTCTTCGCTTGTCCTTGGCATACTCAAGACAGGACGTCCCGATGTTGTGGTGGGTACGTCTCCACAGTTCTTCTGCGCGGTGTCGGCCTTCCTGTTGAGCCGGGTTAAAAGGGCGCCGTTTGTCTTTGAAGTTCGCGATATATGGCCTCAATCAGCGATCGAGCTCGAGGCGCTCAAAAACAAGTTCCTCATTCGCGCGCTTGAAGCAATCGAGATGTTTCTCTATCACCGCGCGGCGCTGATCGTGGTGGTCGCCGAATCGACGCGGACTTATCTGATCGAGAAGGGAATCGCCGACAAAAAGATTGCCGTCATCCCGAACGGAATCGACGCGAAGTATCTTGAAGGTGCCGCCGATCCGGCGGAAATTCGCCGTCAATACGACCTCGAAGGGAAGTTTGTCGTCTCCTACATCGGGACTCACGGAATGTCTCATGCGCTCGAGACGGTGCTCGACGCCGCCAGAGAACTTGAAGGAGAGCCCGAGATTCGATTTCTTTTTGTCGGAGAGGGCGCGGAGAAGCAACGACTCGAGAGTCTCGCCGCCGAGATGCGACTCACGAACGTGACATTTCTTCGCGAACAGCCCCGTGAGCGACTACTCGGTTTTTACGAGGCTAGTAATGCCGGTCTCGTGCCACTCAAAGGAATTCCAATTTTCAGGAAAGTTCTGCCGTCGAAGTTGTTCGAGCTTATGGGAAGTGGATGCGCGATCATATGCAGTGTTGAAGGTGAGGCGGCGGCTCTTGTCGAGCGCGCGAATGAGGAACTTGTTTTTGAGCGCCTCGAGCTCGATCGC
>JBDTUW010000484.1:0-4145 GCA_040007555.1 Acidobacteriota bacterium
ACGGAACAGTCCGGGCTTTGTACAATGTCTTAACGTTCCACTTCGAGCGAAGTCTGTGTCTATTCCAAGAAAGTCCACGAAAGTAGATTGATAGCTCAATGAACCTCATCGTAGTCCTACTGCTCGCACTCGCGAATCTACAAGCGCCAAAGGCTGAGTTCATATACGAAACAGCCCCGTTTCCATCCTGCCACGCGTCGACCGTGGTCGAGCTGAAAAATGGGGACATTCTTGCCGCCTGGTTCGGTGGTGCTGACGAAGGGGAGCCGGATGTCGCCATCTGGGGGTCGCGCCGCACTGGCGGACGGTGGTCGGCGCTCGCAGAACTCGCGCGTGAGCCGAAAATCGCCACATACAACCCAGTCCTCTTCCATACCAAAGATGGGCGGCTCTGGCTCTACTACAAGTTCGGCCCTCACCCTGAACGATGGACTGCGGCGCGTAGATTCAGTATCGATGATGGCAAGACATGGTCCCCCATCGAGCATCTTCCTGCCGGTCTTTACGGCCCCATCCGTGCGAAACCGGAAGTGCTTGAGGATGGAACGATCGTCAGTGGCACCTCAGTTGAGACGTACCGTTCCTGGGCATGCTGGATTGAACGCAGCACGGATAACGGAAAGACCTGGAGCAAATTCGGCCCGATTACGGTGCCATCGGCCACGTCGACACCAGCCCCGCGCTCTGATGGTTCCGGCGTCTCGGAGTGGAGCCAGACAGAGGGCATCATACAGCCATCGGTGGTGTCACTCGGTGGATCGCGACTGCGTCTCTACGCTCGCTCGACGTCGCGGACTGGCAAGGTCTGTGTCGCGGATTCCTCGGACGCCGGAGTGACCTGGACTCAGGCTCGCGCGATTGATCTGCCGAATCCCAATTCCGGCCTTGACGCAGTGGCTCTTCGGGACGGACGAGTTGTTCTGGTTTACAACCATACAGCTCGTGGGCGCACTCCACTCAATCTGGCTGTCAGCACTGATGGCGAGCGATTTCGCATGTTCGAGACGCTCGAGGATCAGCCAGGAGAGTATTCGTATCCATCGATGATTCAGGGCCGCGATGGCGATCTTCACATCACCTATACGTGGAATCGAAAGAAGATCCGCTATATTCGGATTCCCCTTGCGAGCATACCTAAATAATCGCCTGGTGAAGACGGACCCGCGGCGTGCTGCGGATTTTGTCAAAACCAATCCTCCCGCTGAACTGATCTTCCTATGCAGATGAACAACCGAAATTACAAATGGTTCGTCGTCGCTCTTCTGTGGTTTGTTTGCTTCTTCAACTACGCCGACAGGCAGGCGATCTTCTCGGTGTTTCCATTGCTCAAGTCAGAGATGAAACTGAGCGATATCCAGCTCGGGATCGTCGGTGCCGCATTCATGTGGGTGTACGCGGGTTTTGCTCCGCTTGCGGGGCTGATTGGTGATCGGCTAAAGCGGAAGACTCTGATCATTGGCGGTTTGGTTTTCTGGTCGGTGATCACGATCGCAACGGCGCTTTCCACCGACTATGTTCATCTGGTGATCTTCCGGGCTCTCGAGGGGTTTGGTGAGGCATTCTATTTTCCCGCCTCGATGTCGCTTCTCAGTGATTATCACGGTCGCGACACCCGATCGCGCGCGATGGCAATTCATCAATCCAGTGTCTACGCCGGTACGATTGCAGGTGGAACGCTGGCGGGTTTTCTGGGACAGCACTATGGCTGGCGATCGAGCTTCTACATTTTTGGAACGCTTGGAACGGTGCTCGGCTTCGTACTCCTGATGCTGCTTCGTGAGCCTCGCCGTGGCCAGTCTGAGAGCGATGACATCGAGGCTGCGGCACATGCTGCCATCGACTTGCGACAAGGGAATGTGTGGGGATCGATCAAGGAGCTTTTCGGAAATCCCATGGTTCGGATTCTCATGGCCGTCTTTGTTGGGGCTAACTTTGTGGCCATGGTCTTCTTGACCTGGATGCCCTCGTTTCTCTACCAGAAGTTCAACATGAGCCTGGGGATGGCGGGCCTCGGCGCAACCGCGACGTCTCAGATTGGATCGGTGCTTGGCGTCATCACCGCGGGAGTGCTCGCCGACAGACTAGTCCGTCGTTATCGGGGTGGGCGAATGATGGTTCAGGCCGCGGGTCTCTTTCTTGGTGTCCCGTTCATATTCCTTACGGGCTGGACCCTGTCGGTTCCGATTCTGGTGATGGCGCTGATCGGGTTTGGCTACTTCAAGGGCTTCTACGATGCCAACATCTGGGCATCGCTTTATGATGTCGTGCGGCCCGAGAGGCGGGCGACGGCGGTGGGATTTATGAACGCGATAGGATGGCTTGGCGGCGGGATCGGAACGATTACGATCGCGGCGGCGAGCGGTCGCTATGGTATGGGTGCGTGCATCAGCCTGAACTCCATCATTTATCTCATGTTTGGTTTGCTGTTAGTGTATGGTATTCGAGCCCATATGGGTCGTCCCGCTCAACCGAGGTGAAACCGAAGATGGAACGTGAAAGGACGAAGAGTACATGAGGAAGTGTCTGGTCATGATTTTCATGCTGGTTGCGAGTGTGACGGCGATCGCTCAGCCGCGGCCGCACAACGTGGACAAAGCCCATAGTCAGATCAATTTTGTGGCAGAAGCGAGGTTTCTTTCAGCCAAGGGGTTCTTTGATAAATGGGAAGCCGAAGTGCTGCTCGATCCCGCGAAACCCGAGACATCGTCATTCAAGATCACAATCGATGCAGCAAGCATCAACACGCGCGTCCAGCAGCGAGACAATCATCTGCGCAGCGCGGATTTCTTTGACGTGGCCAAGTTCCCGCAGATCACTATGGTCTCGAAGAAGATAACCAGGGTGGCAGACGGAAAATTCACGGTCACGGTTGACCTGACCATTCATGGTGTCACGAAACAGATGGACGTGCCGCTGACGCAAGTCTTCTACGAGAACAATCGCGGACGCTATCGCTCCAATTTTGAGATCAACCGAAGAGAGTTTGGAATAGTGTACAACTCGCGTCTCAATCCGATAGAAGACACGGTAAAGGTTGAAGTCGATATCAACGTCCAGATCCCACCTCCGCCCAAACCGGCAACCTCGAATTGAGCGGCGAGCCACCATCAGGGAAAAAATGAACCGATGAGCGAGAAGAAGCGTGATCTGGTTGGTATCGGGTCGATGGTTGTCGACCTGATCTATCGAACCCCGAGGGTTATTGGCCCCGAAGAAAAGATCATACTCGAACGGTATCCGAGCGGGGAGTCTGTCCGAAAACTGGTTGGTGGGGTGACTCTCAATCATCTCGCCTGGGCCAGTCTGCTGGGGCTCCGCGTTGGCATCTTTGGCAAGCAGGGTGATGACGAGTATGGGCGATTCCTCCGGGCTGGAATGGAACGTTACAATATCGAGCAACACCTGACGTTCGACGGCTCTGCCTCATCCTTCGCGCACCTTTTTGTTGACACAAATGGCGGCAGGGCGATTTATATGAGCCCGGCCGCAACCAGTGAGACGACCGGCGAATATGTACGCGAACGCCACGCGGGATACATTTCAAGTGCGTCGATTCTTTCGACTGAGATCTCGCAGCTGCCTCTCGACGCAGTGATCGCGGCGCTCGAGATCGCGAGGGCGGCGGGAGTGGCGACGATTCTCGATGTTGACGTTCCACCGAGTGATGCGGTGCTATCGCTGGGCACTGCCGAAGAGTTTGAGCGTGCCCTTCATCTGGCCGACTACCTGAAACCGTCGAAGGCAGCCGCGACGGAGATCACAACACTCACCGACGCACTGGAAGCAGCCGCTGCTCTCCGGGAGCGATATCGCTCTCGCGCCGTCGTCATCACCGATGGCGAGGCAGGATGCGCGGTCTCGTCAGCCGAGTTCAGTGAACGGGTTCCCGCACGGCCTGTGACCGCATTCGATTCTACCGGGGCTGGTGATGCGTTTCTCGGAGGACTAATCGCAGGATTGCATTACAAACTTCAGTGGCTGGACGCCTTAAGATTGGCGAATGCGTGTGGAGCCGCGTGCTGTGAAATCAGTGGAGCGACTCCGGACCTGACGAGGAGCCGCGCGCGAGTCCTGGAGCTTTATGAAGGGCCAAAGGTCGGATCACTTTCCGATGAGTCGCAGCGGGTAGAGGTACCCGCCGGCGC
>JBDTUW010000485.1:0-4133 GCA_040007555.1 Acidobacteriota bacterium
CAACTGACAACTGGCAACTGACAACTGACAACTGGCAACTGACAACTGACAACTGACAACTGGCAACTGACAACTGGCAACTGACAACTGGCAACTGACAACTGACAACTGAACTTTGCTAAAAGAGCTGGCGTACGGTTTGGGGAGGAACAACACGAGATGAACAGCAAGAAATTTGGAGAATTGAAAGACGCCGCGAAACGAAAGGCTCAGGAGCTCGACCAGCAATACAACATTCGCGACAAGGTCAATCAGGGCGTCAGCGCCGCAAGTGATGCAGCCCGCAAGGCCGGTGACGTCATCACCGATGCGGCCTCCGCGGCTCGCGACAAAGTCAACGAGATCGACCAACAGTACCAGGTCCGTGAGAATATGCGATCCACGGCAACACAGGCGGGAGATACCATTCGCGAAGGCGCCGCCGAGTTCTCTAAGTCTGCCGAGGACACAGCCCGAGACGTCTTCGGAACAGCCTCAACCTACTACCAGCGCGCCGAACAGGCTTACAACGCGGGCGCCAGCGGCGCGCGACTGACTGAAGCCGCTTTCACCGGGTATGGCAAAGCGCGGGAGTGGATTAAAGAGAACCCAGGGAAGACGGCGGTTGTAACCCTTTCGCTGATTGCGGGTGTGCGGGCTGGTTCGGCACTTCCGAGCCTCGGGGCTACGGTCCTGGGCGCGGGTGCCGCTGGACATTGGTTCTTCCACAGCGCCTTGCCAGTGGTCGGCATGCGAAAGCTGACTGAGCGGTATACGGCATACCTCAAGGACCAGGAAACACGGCTTGCCAATGGGGAGATCGATGAGGCGGAGCGAG
Organism: Acidobacteriota bacterium; assembly: GCA_040007555.1. Taxonomy (GTDB): domain Bacteria; phylum Acidobacteriota; class Blastocatellia; order RBC074; family RBC074; genus JANNRD01. The sequence goes on from JBDTUW010000485.1 coordinate 818, forward strand.
CCAATATCGAGTTTCAACGTAATCTGACCAAGTATGTAGGCGCCCCTCTGCTAGGCGCTTTCAGTGTCGCGGCAGGTGGTGTATTGATCGCGTCAGCCTTCAGCGGAGCGACCGTGAGTGGGCTTCCATTCAGTCTATTGATCGGGGGAAATCCTCTGCTCAACGGTATCTGGTTCTTTGCCAACGGGGTAATCTGTATCAGTGAGGGCTATAAGTTCTTTATGATCGCTCTCGCGGACCAGGAGGAGGTGGCGCGGGTGGTTCGTGAGATAAAAGGGCTTCTACCGGCGAGAGCCGTTCCAACTCCAGGCGGTTGAGGGGGCTCAGGCGAATTCTACCTTTCGGTTGACCGCTAGGCCGCACTCCTCGGCGAGGTTGAAGAAGTGGGTCATGCCGGCGAGATTGTCGTTGTCGAGGTCGAAATTGACGTTCACCTGAAGATAGCTAAGCAATTCGGCCTGTGGTAGTTGCAGCGTTTCGGAATAGTGGGCGACGATTTCATCCAGATGATCAAGTCCCTCAGTTTTCGCCTGCTGAAACTCGCGAACGAGGTTGGGAAACGCGTCGATTGCCGTTGGGTTAGTGGCCCAGATGGCAAAAACAAACGGCAGACCCGTCATCGCGCGCCATTCGTCGGCAAGATCGTAAATCTTCAGGCCGAGTTTCTCGGCTGACGCGGCGAGGCGCATTGCCGGGTCGCCAATGATGAGCGCTGCGTCGTTCCCCTCGAACATATTTTCAAAAGCCACACTCGCGTCCGGTGTCCGCTCAGAAAACACTGGTTCCACTCTGTACTTGTGCTTAAAGAGCACTCGGAGCAGGGTTTGAGAAGTTCTGGAGGAGCTGTCGAGAGCGACGCTGCGGACATCTTCGAGCGGACCTCGGGAAGCCACGAGGACGCTCCGAACCTTTTGTTTTGAAGCAACTGCGACCCTCGGAACAACGAGAAGATCGGGGATGCGAAGATACTCGATGACCGGGATAAGTGCGGCATCGCAGAGGCCACCTTCGAGCATCTGGGCGCAGCGAGAAGGGGCTTTATCACCCAGAAAACGCGTTCTCCGGCGACGACTTCCGGTGGAAAAACTGTAAACCAAAGGGGCTGAATTGAGGTAAATCGAGGCTGCAATTCTCATCATTTTGAATGCCTGTCGGGAGCCCTTCCAAACCTGTATAAAGTACGATGAAATATCTTATCGCCAAACTCTAACATATAGTAGCACAGAAGGTTAGGTGGCAGTCGTGACCTCAAAGTAAGAGCCTGACCGGGGCTCATGGCGAAGGAAAAACATGTAGACACCGCGAGAAACTGTGGTAAACTCCCACCGATTCCATCCACACGTTGCTGAATCAATTGGCATTATAGTGAAAAAATCATCTGGCGAAAGGAATGGTTATCTGCTCATGAAGCTTTCAGCACAAGCACTACGTGCGCTCCAGGACCTGGATCAGACCGGTCGCGAGGCAGTTGAGGAGATCGTGCGGGCTCATATCCGCGCGTGCCGACTCAATGGTTTCCAGCCTGAGAATCTTGAGCGTGTTTATCAGGAGGCGATTGAAATTATTCGTCTTGAAGGGCCTCCAAAGAAGGACTCGGCTAACGGAAACAAGTACGAACCGACTCGACGGTACGAGCAATATCGCAGCCCACGGGCACTCTGATCTCTTAATGCTCTCTTAATGCTCTCTTAATGCATAGATAGACGACGCATTAATAGACATGAAGAGACTTTGACCGAGCAGCTACACATCGAGCGTAGCTGCTATTTTTTCCTCCACATCGGCAAGTATCGAGGCCATAACTCGAAACAAAAGCCACAAACCGAAAGAAACGAAAGGAAGGCACTATGCGAAGATTTGTCACTTCATTGGCAGCGATTTCAATTCTTATTACAGGTCTGGTTGTGCTAGGTTCAGCCCAGGGTAAGAGTGTTTCTTTGACTGGGAACATTGTCGACAAGGCCTGTTCAGCCCGTCATGCGAAGGCAGCAGATCCGATGGTTGCCGCGGCGGGTCATACCAAGAAGTGCGCGCTGATGCCCAATTGCGCTGGTAGCGGCTTTGGCCTCTTTTCAGACGGCAAGTTTATTGAGTTTGACTCAGCCGGCAATGAGATGGCCAAAGCCAAGCTCGAGGCCAGCACAAAAGATGCCGGCGCCAAGTTCAAGGTTGAAGGGACTCTCTCCGATGGCAAGCTGATGGTCAAGAACATCTCCGAAATCGCAGAGTAACCTTCCCGTAACAGATCGAAAGGGCCCGGTCCCTTCGAGCCCCCTTCCTCTCGTTTGTCGTGCCAGCCGAGCGGTTCTGTTCTAGTTCCGCTCGGCAGCGCGCATAGCGGGTACGTACATTCGCTCAGCGTATTCCTTCACCATTCGTCGCGCGCTGAAGATCGGCGCCGCTGTACAAATAGCAGCCTTTACCACCTGCACCCACCGCCGCGGTATCCCGTCGGTATCGCGATCATAATAGAGCGGGACGACTTCCTCTTCGAGAACTCGATATATCTCATCCGCATCCGCCTTGTCCCGCTGCTCGTCAGTCGCATCCTCGTCAGATAGCGCTGGATTGATCGCCCAGCCATTTGTCCCCTGATAGCCCTCAAACCACCAGCCATCAAGAATACTCAGATTGGGTACCCCGTTGAGCGCAGCCTTCTGCCCACTCGTACCGCTCGCTTCAAAGGGAGGTCGCGGATTATTCAACCAGACGTCCACACCGCGGTAAAAGTACTTCGCGACATGCAGGTCATAGTCCTCCACAAAGGCGATGCGCCCGCCCAGGTGGTGGTCACGCGCAAGGTCGTTGACCTTCTGGATCAATCCACGGCCGGGGCCGTCCGCGGGATGTGCTTTTCCAGCAAAGATGATCTGCATCGGTCGCCAGTCATCGTGCAGTATCCGCTTCAACCGCTCGATATCATGGAAGATCAGGAGAGCCCGCTTATAGGTGGCAAAGCGCCGCGCGAAACCAATCGTCAACGCTTCTGGATTGAGTAGTGTCCCTGCCGTCAGGACATGCATCGGGCCGCGACCTTCCGCAATCCATCCACGCCTTGCGCGTTCGCGCATGAACCGGAAGAGCTTCTGTTTGAGTTGCCAATGTACATCCCAAAGAATCTGGTCGGGAATGTCGGACACGCGTTGCCAGAGCGTCTGGTCATCATGATTCTCCAGCCAATCATGCCCAAGGTACCTTGCGAACAGCCTTTCCAAATCGGGCGCAACCCACGTGGGCGTGTGCACTCCATTTGTTACCGAGGTGATCGGGACTTCATCCTCTGACAATTCCGGCCAGATTGAGTTCCACATATTGC
>JBDTUW010000486.1:0-4123 GCA_040007555.1 Acidobacteriota bacterium
CGAAGGCCGGATTAGCGACGCCGTGGGAGGTCGAGTTGAAGCTAGCGCGTCGAGTGCGCCGTGAACGTGACAGAGAGTCTGAACCAGCAACCGGGCTACTTCGCCTGCGAAGCGGTAGAATACGGGTGCGACGGCTCGCAATCTGAAGGTTACGGTACCTGTGGACGGCGCTTGAGTATCGTAATCTTTAGATTGCGCTCCCTGTGAGGAGGCGGACGTGGACTCGGGTTCGTCACCTGCGACTGCTCGCAATCTAAAGATTACGGTACGCGACGGCTCGCAATTTGAACATTACGGCACATGGCGCGCGGCGCTTGCTTTAGAAAACGACCCCGCGCCAGGCAATGGCAGATCTCATCGCTTACCTGCGCGCGGCCTGTGAAGGGCGGGCTGAATCTCCTGATGGTTCCTCGCGTCACTCGAAGACACTTCCTAGGCGGCTTGGCGAGCGCTGTCGTCTGCGCAGCGCAGGGGCATGGCTTTGCGCAATTCGGCTCTCGGTTCGCGGGCATTCGAACAACCGCCGAGTGGGCGGAACAGCGTGAGATGATCCTCGCCGGGATGCAGATGGTGATGGGTGCTCTGCCGACAAAAGAGAGACCGCCCGTCGAGGTCGCCACGATGGACCGGGCTGAATTTGCGAAGTTTTCGCGTGAGAAGATTAGGTTTCTGGGCGATGATAGTGACTACATACCGGCCTATTTGTTCATACCTACTAAGCTGAAAAAAGCGGCGGCCGGAGTTCTCTGTCTACACCAGACAATCTCCCTTGGGAAAGGTGAACCCGCTGGACTGGGCGGCAATTCGAATCTCCATTACGCACGTGAGCTTGCCGAACGCGGTTACGTAACGCTCGCGCCGGACTATCCGAATTTTGGTGACTATCAGTTCGATCCCTATCAACACGGTTATGCGAGCGCGACGATGAAGGGTATCTGTAATCACCGGCGCGCCGTCGACGTACTGCAGTCACTGCCGGATGTCGCAAAGGACCGGATCGGGTCGATCGGGCATTCCCTTGGAGGTCACAACACGCTTTTTCTGGGGGTCTTTGACTTGCGTGTCAAAGCGCTTGCGACGAGTTGCGGTTTCAACTCTTTCAGGAAGTATTACGGCGGTAATCTGACGGGATGGAGTCACAAAGGTTACATGCCGCTGATCGCTGAAAAGTATGGAAAGGATCCGGGGCGAATGCCGTTCGACTTTCCTGAGGTCATTGCCGCGCTGGCTCCGCGACCGTTGTTCATCAGTGCGCCGCTGCGGGATGAGAATTTTGAAGTCTCCGGCGTCAGGGATTGCGTCGATGCGGCGAGGCCGATCTACGAGAGGATATTTCGCGCGGGAAACCGGCTGGTCGCAGTTTACCCGGATGTGGGACACGAATTTCCCACTGCGGTTCGGCAGTCGGCGTATGCGTTCCTGGATCGCTGGCTGAGGGAATAAGAATTAACGCAAAGACGCAAAGGTGCGCCCTTGAGTCTTTGCGTCCTTGCGTTACAGCTTGAACAGTTTCTTCGCGTTCTCGTAAAGGATCTTCCGCTTGATTTCACCACTCGCGCGACCGGAGTCGTGCGCATGTTGATGGATGTCGACGATCTGATCGATAGACGAAACAAAGGAGCCACAGCCGGCTGCGGCCGCTGACGCAATGAAAGCGCGACGCGAGTGCGGGACGCCTGCCTTCTCATGATTCTCTCCTTTGACGTGATTCTTCGGATTCCTTTGTCCTCATCGTCCCGGTTAAATTACTTGGACACACGGTGGGGTTGATATGTCCCGACCGTATTCCGAAAGGCGATGGCGAGCCGGTTCCAGCCGTTGATCGCAATGATAGCTATCGTCAGCTTCACCAGCTCCTCCTCACTGAATTGCGCGCGCACAGCATCGTCTTCGATGCTCAACTGAACGAGGCGGGTTTTTCGCCTCTCTGGGCCGGCATCCACTTCCGTAGTGACGTTGAAGTCGGGTTCGCGCTCGGTCGCGCAGTTGCCGAGAGGGTGATTCAGCGCGCGCGGAACGACGGTTCGTAGGACTCGTCGTGGGCGCGCCAGCCCTCGGTTCTTCCCATACGATTATGCCAGTAGAGTATTTCTGCCATGCCGCCGGAGGAAGGAACGCATTGACACAATCGCGTGGGAGGAACAGGGGCGGTTGCCTTAACTGTGTTCCAGGCTATACCCAGGGTGAGAGAGGCGTCCCAGGTTGAGCAGCTGCTCTTTGCACGCGATGGAAAGTGCGGTAATACATCTATGATGCGTACATTTCGAATTGCAAAAGTGGCTCTGGGATGTCCAAGAGCATTACTGCGTTGCATCCTGCCGGTCCTGGCCGTGTTATTTCTGGCGGGCGGACTCGATGGGCAGCAGCAGCCAGCTGCCAACACCGACGAATCGAAAGTACCGCCCTACACGCTACCGGATCCGCTCGTTCTTTTAGATGGCACAAAGGTGACGACTCCTGAAATGTGGCGGCGGAAACGGCGGCCCGAGATCCTTCGACTCTTCGAGCAGCACGTTTACGGAAAGTCGCCGGGCAAACCCGCCGCGATGCGCTTCGAGACTACATCGGTCGACAATAAGGCGCTCGGCGGAACTGCTACTCGCAAGGAAGTCTCGGTCTATTTGAGCGCCAATAAGAATGGTCCGAAGATAGACATCCTCATTTACCTCCCCAACGGCAAGCCCGGTCCTGCGCCGATATTTGTCGGGTTGAACTTCAACGGCAATCACACTGTTCAAAAGGAAGCAGGCATCAAGCTCCCCACAGCGTGGATGCCGAACAACCGGCAACTTGGAGTGACAGACAATCGTGCCGGCGAGGCAGCTCGCGGCGCGGACGCTGGACGGTGGCCGGTCGAGCGGCTACTCGCGCGCGGGTATGCGCTTGCGACGGTCTACTGCGGCGACATTGACCCGGACTTCGACGACGGTTTCCGGAACGGTGTGCATCCGCTCTTTTACAGATCAGGCCAGACGCGGCCGGATGCCGATGAGGGGGGCACGATCGCGGCGTGGGCCTGGGGGCTGAGCCGGGTCATGGACTACCTGGAGACTGACAAGCAGATCGACCGGCGGCGTGTTGCGGTGATGGGGCATTCGCGCCTCGGGAAGGCTGCAGTTTGGGCAGGCGCGCAGGACGAGCGCTTTGCGTTGGTCATCTCGAATGACTCGGGTTGTGGAGGAGCTGCGCTCTCAAAGCGTATATTCGGCGAGACGGTCGCCCGCATCAACACGAGCTTCCCTCACTGGTTCTGCGACAACTTCAAGAAGTACAACGACCGCGAAGACCTGCTACCAGTCGATCAGCACATGCTCATCGCGCTGATCGCGCCGCGGCCGGTGTATATCGCGAGCGCGGAAGAGGATTTGTGGGCGGATCCGCGCGGCGAGTTTCTTGCGGGTAAGCACGCCTCACCTGTCTACCGTCTGCTGGGCACCGATGGCCTAGCCGCCGACCAGATGCCGGTTGTGAGCAAGCCTGTCACGAGTACCATCGGGTACCACATTCGTCCCGGAAAGCACGATGCGACGGAATATGACTGGGACCGGTTCATGGACTTCGCGGACATACACTCGAGGGGCCGGAGAAGATGACCGGTCGTTTTGTGCACGCGGGTCTCAGGTTTGCGGAAGACGATGATGGATACAAGCATTTCCCATGCTCGCCGGGAAGAAACCCCAGAGGCTAAAGCGCGATGGCTTCAATTATTGCCCCTGGCGGAGCGCATGGAGATACTTTGGACCGCTCCCAGTTTCAGTATGGATGGTCGACACCCGTGTACTGGCGACACGAGGGATAGACGAGATTGTTGTGTTGAGAGGTGACTTTAAACCAAACCAGCGTCTCATGGCTTACAACCTCAAGGATGGAGCGGAACGATGGTGGGTTGGAGGATTGCCTCCGTGCTTAAGAGTACTCCCGTGATCGGTGGCGGTATGCTGTTTTTCGCCGCACCGGAAATAGTGCGTGGTCTGGTGCGACCGACGGGAGAAGCAATCGCAGCAGCCGCAGCCGATCACGTGCCACCTGAGCACCTGGATGATTTCGTTCGAATGGCTGTGAGAGAGTTGGAGAGCCTCGCACGGAGACCTTGACTGTGAAAGCTCCCGGATCCACTCGCGGT
>JBDTUW010000487.1:0-4121 GCA_040007555.1 Acidobacteriota bacterium
CAGTCGGACACACCGTCGCGCTCTACCATCAAGGTTCCTCGATCAAGGTTCCTCGAGAAGAACCAGATCAAAGTGCATCATAGCACGCACACTCTCGTCAGCGGAACGTCAGGGTAAAGGTATTCGACGGTTTGCCGTCGACAGTAACCACAGCGTTCACTACCCCCGTGCCCGCGAGCGAGCGCTTCAGCACCGCATTGATTTGATCCAGGCCGACGAAGCCCTCAACTCCGCCTGCAAATTGAGTGTCCAGTTTCAATCCCCCGACAACTACCTCCACCTTGTCGATGGCGCTGAAATATCGAATTCCGGTCCCAAACAGTATCAGAAATAGCTGATCGGTTTCCGCCCCGAGATCGATCGGGATTGGGACGATTGTCTGGGTGGCGATATCGAAGCGGGCGACTGGCTCAAGTGTTCTCAGTCCGTCCGATCTGATTCTCAGAACCTGGGCGGCCGCCACTCCTGAGCCGGTCGAGTTCGCCGTGAATATTCCCGGCGCAACCACCGTGATCTGCGTCGTTCCTATCGAGAAAACGTTCTGACTGTTGCGCACCGTGATACTGGCACTACCCGTTGCAGTGCCTGTGGGTACGGCAAAATTGATTTGGCCCGGCGACACATAGAACAATGGCGCGAGTCGATTGACGCCGGCCGAATCGAGTATCGTCACAGTAGTCCCTGCCAGCTCCGTCGGTAGCGGAATTGTTCCGGCTGCGGCAGTCGCCGTCGCGAGATTAATCCCAAAGAGGGCAGCTATCGAATCGGGTGCGATCGAACTGGCGCTAAAGCTGGCTGCATTGGTCGCAAATGCGCTGTTAACGATTGAGACGCTGACAGCATTCGAAACGCCACCGCCAGGCACCGCGTTAAAGACGGTAACCGAGGCCGTTCCCAGTGCCGACAGGTCCTGAGTCGTAATGTTTGCCCTCAACTCCTGCGCACTGATGAAGGTTGTCACCCTGTCTGAGCCATTCCAGCGCACCTTTGAGCCGTTGACAAAGTTGGTGCCGATGACGGTGATGGTGGCTCCCTGGGTACCGACGGCGATCAGATTCGGAGTGACATTTGAAATGGTTGGGATTGGATTCGGCTCGCCGACTGCAAGCTGAAATGTTGTGGCCGTGGCAACCTGACAATTGTCAGTTGCCGTCACGGTCACGGTGTAGAGTTCGCGCGGACCGGCATTCGTCACCGTGATCACGCCAGTCACCTTATTGACAGAGAACACGCCCGAAAACCCCGGCGCTGCGGCGATCATCGTTTCAATCACACCATTGTCGACGGGAGGCGAAGCGGGAGTAATAATCGCGCCGCCACCGACAGTCAATATCTGTGTGGATGGATAGCTCCCGAGTACCGGCGGAGTATTTGCGGTGACGTTGATCGTCACCTCGGAGCTTGACTTGAGACCGGCGCCGTCCGTCGCCTCGATGACGACCGGGAAGGAACCGGAAGGCGCCGTACACGCCACATTCAGGTTAGCGGCGACGGTGCCGTTGTTATTGGCGACATCAGTGATGCCAATGCCCGCGGGAATGTTCTTCAATCCGACGAAGATATTTCCCGGCCTCGTGTCTTCATCACTGACAAACGCGAGGGTTGCTACCGAGGATGATCCCCGCGAACGCGACACCGCGCCAACGGAAGCCACCACCGGCGGCGTGATATCAGGACGACGCTCTATCTTCGCGACGAAGGCGTCGGTCTCCCCCCCGTTGAAGGTCAGGTCCGGTCCGACAATCACGGGAAACGTCAACTGGTTGGATTCGGTATAGCCGGCAACATAGGCGTTCCCGTTGGTGTCAACCGCAATACCGTTGACCCGTTCGTTGGCAGCGCCGCCCAGATAGCCGCAGTAGATCAGTGAATTGCCCGGCACATTCACCTTGGCAACGAAGCCATCGAGCACTCCACTGGCCTGCAGTTTGGGCCCGCCAACAACCGGGAACGATGTCTGGAAGGATGACGTCTCTCCGGCCGCATACGCGTTACCAGCGCTGTCAACGTCGATCGCCAATCCACTTTCATTGCCCGTGCCACCAATGTAACCCGAGTATATGAAGGACGTGCCGCTCGGGTTTAGCTTGCTGATAAAAGCGTCAAAACCACCGTTGAAGGAGATATCTGGGCCGGCAAACACCGGGAACGTGCTCTGGTCCGACGTCGTTTCGCCGGTCAGGTAGGCGTTCCCCGTGCTATCAATCGCAATCCCGTGCGCGATGTCAGTGCCGCTTCCCCCGACATAGCCCGCATAGCTGAAGGTCGCACCGGTGGCGGTTATCTTCGCGACAAAACCATCTCGCTCCCCTCCGTTGAAGGTGAGATCGGGACCAACAGTCACCGGGAAGGTTGTCTGATTCGAGGCGGTGTCACCGGTCACATAAGCCTCACCCGTTCCGCTCACCGCGATATCTCGTCCATAGTCGTTGGCACTGCCGCCGATAAAGCCGGAATAGACAATCGCGTTTCCAGTCGGGGTGACTTTTGTAACGTAGGCATCAACTGCACCACTGCTCAACAAACGCGGGCCCACCGCCGTGGGAAAGGTGGATTCAGTAGAATCGGTAAACCCTACAATGTAGGCGTTGCGAGCTGTATCGAGCGCGATCGCCGAGGAAAAATCCCGTCCGTCGCCCCCGATATATCCGCAGTATTCAAGACCTGTCCCGGCTGCGTTGACCTTGGCAACAAAGGCATCTCCATTTCTCGTATAGGCCAGTCGAGGGCCCACGAGAACCGGAAATGTCGCCTGAGTCGAGAAGGTCTCCCCTGACACATATGCACTGCCGGCAGAATCGACTGCCACTCCCGTAGCACGATCGGCATCAGCACCGCCGATGTAGCCGACATAAACAAAGGCAGTTCCAGCCGCGTTAACCTTGGCGATAAAGGCATCGGTTTGGCCACCATTGAAACTGGTGTCAGGACCAACGACAACTGGGAAGGTCGTCTGCGTCGAGTCTGTCTCACCGACGACATAGGCACTGCCCGAAGCGTCGACCGCGATTGCATTCGCCTTCTCGTCCCCTCCGCTACCCCCAATGAATCCGCAGTAGATGAGGACTGCCGGGTCGATGACCAATTCACGAGCGGTGTCATAAGCCCCCACTCTGAAACCATAGACCGTTTCATTCGCATTCTTGCTGATGATGCGGTACGTAGTCTCAATGGAATCGTCAGCTGGCGTCGAAAGTTGGCTGGGCGAAGCCTGAAAGGACACCGGAGTTTCGTCGTGGAATGAGCCAAGTGGTGTTGCGACTTGCAACTCACCCCGAGAGTTGAGACTTACCTCGCTGGCCCCGCGGTACCTGAGCCTGATTCTGTTGGGATCCGCGCCGGGCCGAACCGTGAAGGAGTACTTGAGGCGATTAACAGTCCCCGAGTACACAAGATCGATACCTGGCCACAGGTCTTTGTAGACAATGCTGGAGAAACTTGGAACGCCTGATTTCCAGTTTGAAGGTCCCCCGGAAAAGTAACTCACCACGGTGTCGGTCCGCGAAATGCCTTGCGGCCTGGCGGCGCGATTTGCATCGACAAAATCCAGCTTCAGCGCCCAGCGATCCGCTGTCTTGCCACGCCGCGAAAAGGCAAACGTCAACCCGTCCGACGCCAGATAGACAGTCTTATCGCGTCCTGGAACGTAGTAGCCTACAGTCGGGTCGAGCTGTCCACGATTCTCAATAAAACTGAGTGGAAATCCGCTGTAATCGCGGCGCAGACGCGACTCTCCGTTCGCTGCGGGCTCAACACTGTCTCGAGCTGGCTGCGCCGTCCCTGGCGCTGAGTGGTCGCGACTAGCCTCTCGCGCCGTGCCTTCGAGGGATGGGGATAGGGCCGCCCCGACGATTGTTACCCAGAGTATGACGCGAAATAGGCGTCGCTGCCGCAACAAGAACTTGCAGTTCATAAGTTCAATCCAATGGTGTGGGAGTGTGGGGGAGATGCTGCGCATAGGGATTGCCTCCGGTTAGCTCGAGGGCCGGTGGCAGAAGCATCCGCGACCGATCCACATGGCTAACGTTTCGGTTGCTACGCCTGGGGCGAACAGAAGCAACACCGTTGAGAAAACCTGTTGCCGAGTATTCAACTACCAGTCCTAAACTTAGCGAGTGCAA
>JBDTUW010000488.1:0-4117 GCA_040007555.1 Acidobacteriota bacterium
CGGAACTGGCGGAATGGGTCGAGGGTTGATCGCGCAATGCCAGAAGGAGTTCATCGATCTGAGAGCCATCTGCGATATCAATCCCCGCAGACGTAAGGCGGTCAGCGAGACAATGGTCAAGGCGGGTTGGGCTGAGCCAAAGGAGTATGACGACTGGCGCGAGATGCTCGGCAAAGAGGATATCGAGGCGGTCATTATCGCTACTCCGCTCTGGTCTCACTCCGAAATCGCGGTCGGCTGCCTGGACCTTGGCAAGAACGTCCTCTGCGAAAAGATGATGGCTAAGTCCGAAGCGGAATGCACTCGGATGATCGAGGCCATGAAACGCAGCAATCGCATCCTCGAGATCGGATACCAGCGCTATTACAATCCTGTCTATCAAGCGGCTTATAGCAATATCATCAAGCAGGGCCTGCTGGGGGACGTGTATTATGCGCGGCTCGCCTGGCATCGCAACGGCAACTGGCGCAGAAATGAGGAGACCCCGACGGGCCAGTTTGATCCGGTCAAATGGGGATATCCCGATTGGGAGCACCTCCTCAACTGGCGACTTTACAAGAAATATTCCGAGGGTCTTGTCGCCGAGTTGGGCAGCCATCAAATTACGGCGACAAACTGGTTTTTTGATGCGGCGCCGGAGTCGGTTTATGCGACTGGAAACATTTCCAGATTCAAGGATGGCCGCGAAGTCTTTGATCACGTGTACGCGACATTCGAGTATCCTGGTGGGCGCACTGCGACGTTCTCATCCATCGAGTCGAACGCATTCGAAGATGCGTACGAAATGTTCATGGGCACAAAAGGTACACTGATTCTTCGCAAGGAGACAGAGGCTTACCTGTTCAACGAGGGTGAGGCTCAGTCCACCCGTGTGGAAATCTCAAAACAAGGCACCGACCCCGTCGCGGATGCATCGGCCACTCGGCCGGCAGATTCACCGGGTCGTGCCGTCAATCAACCGGCGACCAGCGCCACTGACCGCGGCATCTCGTACAAGAATGAGATCGCGGAGTTCTGCGCTTCCATCAGAACCGGCAATCCGGTGCGAGTCGGCCCGGAGAAGGCGATGAGGTCAGCGCTTGCAGTCCTCACCGCCAATAAGTCGGCCGACACTCATACCCGCCTCGAAGTTCCAAAAGTGGCCCTGGCCTGAGTCAATCATCGCAGCATCGAAGGTCCACCGAGGTACCCCCAGCGCCAGGCTTGGGAGCCAGTCCTCCTTGCGCTCGGAGCTTCCCTGCACTCGGAGCGGAGCAATGTCTATGACACCAGTTGGAAACAGAGCGAGGAGTTTCGTCGCTCCACTCATACTTTGTCTCGTCACCATTGTTGTTGTCGCCCTGGGGCAACCCGCCGGAATCGAGCAGCTACAACGTGGCTTTGAGCGGCCACCCGATGACTCAAGGATCATGATGCGCTGGTGGTGGTTTGGCCCGGCCGTCACCAAACCTCGGCTTGAGCGCGAAATGCAGCTGATGAAGGCTGCAGGTATCGGAGGCTTTGAGATACAACCCGTTTATCCCGTGGCGCTCGATGAGGCCGCCTCCTCAACTAAGACCACCGAGTACCTTTCGGACGAGTTCATCGAAGCGCTGAGGTTTACGGCAGACACGGCGCGAGAGCTCGGGCTGCGAGTCGATCTGACGATCGGAAGTGGTTGGCCATTCGGTGGTCCCACGTTATCGGTCGATCAGGCTGCCGGCAAACTCCGGGTCGAACGCGTCAAGATCACCGATGCGCTCCGGAGGGTGCCCGTTCCCTACATCGGCGCGGGCGAGAAACTTCTTGCCGTTTTCCTGACGCGGATCGAGGGGCAATCAGTTTCTTTGGCCGAGACTCGAGAAATTACTGGTTCGATTTCGGACGGAGTCGTGAAATTACCCGCCCTCCAGGGTGGAACCAATGAGGTCCAGTTCTTCATCTCCAGCCGAACCGGGCAGCAGGTCAAACGACCGTCCATTGGCGGAGAGGGTTTCGTTCTCGACCACTACGATCGCAGCGCAGTCGATCATTATTTGAAAACCGTGGGCGATCGTCTGTTGCAGGCATTTGGATCAAGACCGCCACATGCGATCTTTTGCGATAGTCTTGAAGTCTACCTTTCCGACTGGGCTCCAGATATGCTCGTGGAGTTTCGGAAGCGACGTGGCTATGACTTGAAACCTTATCTCCCGGCACTGGTCGCCGACGCCGGAGAGTCGACCGCTGCGATCCGGTATGACTGGGGTAAGACTTTGACGGAGTTGCTCAATGAGCGTTTTCTCGCTGCGATGCGTGAGTGGGCGAGGCGGAACGGTACTCTCTTTCGCATACAGGGTTATGGTGTACCCCCGATGACGCTCTCGGGTAACGCATACGCCGATCTACCCGAAGGCGAAGGGACACACTGGAAGGTGGTGCGCGCGTCTCGCTGGGCGTCATCGGCAAGTCATCTCTATGGCCGGCCAGTGACATCATCGGAAACATGGACCTGGCTCCATTCTCCTTCATTTCGCGCGACACCTTTGGATGTCAAGGCAGAAGCCGATCTGCATTTCCTGCAGGGCATCAACCAGCTGATCGGGCACGGATGGCCCTATACACCCGACGAAGCTGAGTATCCGGGCAATCGCTTCTACGCTGCCGCAGTTTTCAGCGAGAAGAATCCATGGTGGCTGGTCATGCCTGACCTCGCCCTCTATCTCCAGCGCGTGAGCTTTCTCCTGAGACAGGGACAGCCCGCTAACGATGTTGCTCTCTATCTGCCAAACAGTGATGCGTGGGCGGGTTTTTCAAACGGGCGTGTTCATATGATCGAAGCGCTCCGGGATCATGTCGGGCCGGATATCATGCCGGCGATTCTGGAAGCGGGCTTCAACCTGGATTTCGTTGATGACGATGCTCTCAAAACGCTCGGCAAAGTCGAACAAGGGGCGCTCGCACTCGGAACAAACAGATACAAAGCGGTTGTGCTACCCAATGTCGAACGCATCCCGCCGGAGACGTTAAGGATACTCGAGGAGTTTGCCGCTGTGGGTGGAGTGGTTATCGCGTCACGGCGATCGCCGGCAAAGGCGCCTGGACTGAAGGCCACACCAGCCGAGCAAGCTCAGGTTCGCGATCTGTCGCGGCGACTCTTCGAAGGCGCCGCTGCGAAGGGGCACGTCGTGACTGATGAGAAGGCGCAGCTTGGCCCGAAACTCACCTCGCTCGTCGTCCCCGACCTGACGCTTTCGCCTGCCGTTGCGGACATCGGCTTTATCCGCAGGCATCTTGACGGCGCGGAGATTTACTTTGTGGCGAACTCTTCGAATCAACGACACCAGGTGAAGGCCAGGTTCCGCGTTCGGGACATGCAGCCGGAGCTTTGGAATCCATTGATTGGAACGATCACGGCATTGGCCGCTGAGATTGAAGCCACAGGCGTAACGATCCCGCTCGACCTTGAACCGTACGGCTCACGTCTCGTCGTCTTTACGAAACGCAGTCTCCCGCGGCCGCAGGTGCGCTCAACGACACTGGAGCCAGCAGCGATCGACATAAGTCGAGGCTGGCGTGTCACGTTCAAGCCTGCAAGCGGCGAGACTCCGAAACCGGTTGTTATGGATCAGCTGAGATCGTGGAGCGATGCTGACGAGACGAAGTACTTTTCGGGGACGGCGTCATATGAGAAAGAGATCGATATTCCCGCAGACTTTGTCCGTCGAGGGCCTGGAATAACTATTGATTTCGGTGAAGGTCAGTCAATTCAGCCTATCAATCGACGAAATGGAATGCAGGCCTGGTATGAAGGCCCAGTCCGCGATGCGGCTGAGGTGTTCGTCAATGGCCAGCGAGCGGGTTCCGTCTGGCTGCCCCCGTATACGGTCAATATCGGGAGCCTGGTAAAGCCCGGGGCGAATTCTGTTCGCATCGTCGTCGGAAACACCGCGATCAATTACCTCGCTGGCCGAAAACTTCCCGATTACAAATTGCTCAACCTGCGCTATGGCGAACGTTTTCAACCGCAGGATATGGAGAATCTTCAACCGCTGCCCTCGGGTTTGCTGGGCACAATCCACCTTCGTGCCAAATGACCGTGGTCAACGCGCAGAGTAATGCCATGTCAAGACGAGGTTCGTCTCTCAAATTGATCGCG
>JBDTUW010000489.1:0-4106 GCA_040007555.1 Acidobacteriota bacterium
TACCTGACTTCCAAAGAGTCGCTTCCCAGGAGCGCCGCAAAGTCCACCTCGGCAAGATAGACGGCCTGTTTGAACTTGTGGAGCGCGGCGACCTGTGGGTGAAGCTGGCCAAGGCATCCGATGTCCCTGCCGTCGAATGATATTACCGCAGCACGCCCCGGATGCAAATACCCTATTACCTGCGTCGGCCTGAATTCAAGCGGTTTTTTTCCGAGACACTCCGCGAGCGACTCAATCATTCCCTTGATGTCAAAAAAGTCGACACGCTCACTGCCAGTTTGCCAGTTCCCCTCATTGCGTGCGCCGGTCATGATCAGCCCAAGTTGCTCGTTCTCCTTCGGCCGCTCCTTGCCGACATCCTCGAAGCATTTCCCCATCTCAAACAGGCGAAGACTCCTCGTGCCACGGTTGAGGTTACGACTAGTCGCGTCGAGCAACCCAACCAGCACCGTCGTCCGCATGTGCGATTGGGTTTCATCTATTGGGTTTTGAAGCTGAAGTCTCCTACGCTCCGGCACTCGGCTGAGCTGGCGATCTCCTTCGCCGCTGACAAAGCTGAAGCTGACCGCCTCATCAAAGCCATTGCCTGTCAGCATTCGCCGCGCCGACCGCCGGCCGCCTTCGCCGCGAAGATATTCCCCAGCGCCGGCTCCGCCTGGAAGACTTGGTCTCACCCGGTCATAGCCGCCAATCCGCGCCACTTCCTCAATCAAGTCCTCTTCGATCGCCAAATCCACACGCCACGATGGCGGTACAGCGTGCAACGCGTCCGCCTCCGGGTCCTGCTCGATAACCAGACCAAGACTACGTAGTATCCTTCCTGCTCCCGCCAAGGTGACCTCGAGACCGGTCAGGTCACGGTAGCGCTGCGGGCGGAAGATGATCGGACTCCGCTCGACGGGAGTAACGCGGGCATCGATCATTCCACCGAGCACTTCGCCTCCGGCAAGCTCGGCAATCATCGCGGCCGCGCGATCACTTGCACGCCCTGCACCTTCGCAATCCGTGCCACGTTCAAAGCGGTACGATGCCTCAGTGCTCATTGCAAGGGCTCTTCCTGTTTGGCGTACCGACGCAGCGTTGAAATGTGCGCTTTCCAGTAGGACGTCCCGCGTCTCGGAGGTGATCTCGGTGTCTGCCCCACCCATGATGCCTGCGAGGGCGACTGCGCGTTCGGCATCAGCAATCACCAGCATCCCGGGCGTTAACTCGCGCTCAATACCGTCCAGGGTTGTCAGCGTCTCTCCGGCTTCGGCGCGACGCACGATGATCCGCTGACCTGCCAGCCGCTGAAGATCAAAGGCGTGCAAGGGCTGGCCGAGTTCGAGCAAAACGAAATTGGTGATATCGGCAACGTTGTTAATGCTTCGCAGCCCAAGCGACTCCAATTTTGCCACCAGCCATGCAGGGGAAGGACCGATCTTCACGCCACGAATAACACGCGCCGTGTACCGCGGGCACAAGACCAGGTCTCGAACTTCGACCGAGCTGACCTCATCTGTTCGCGTAGAAGACTCCGAGACGCTCGTATTGGGGAGCTTCACCGGCGTGCCAGTCAGCACCGAGACTTCTCGTGCGATCCCCAGGTGGGAGAGACAATCGGGGCGGTTCGAGGTCAGGTCAAGGTCAAGAACCGTCGCCGAGGCGTGATCTTCCACTGACTCAACCGCCAAACCCGCCATCGTCAATTGAGAGGCAAGCATGCGCGCCGAGAGATCGACATCGACGAGTTCTTTGAGCCACTGATAGTTGATCTTCATTCTTGTGCCATGTTGCGAAAATCGCGACTCGTTGCCCTCGCGATTAGGCAGTCTCGTCCCCGTTAACGGAATTGCGCGAGGAACCTGACATCATTTTCGAAGAGTAGTCTGATGTCATCGAGCTCGTACATCAGAGCACACATCCGATCAATGCCGAGGCCGAAGGCAAATCCGGAGTACTCTTCCGGATCAATATCGACTGTTCTCAGCACATTGGGATGGACCATGCCCGAGCCACCCAATTCGATCCACCCCGAACCCTTACAAATGGAGCAACCCGAACCGCCGCATTTGAAGCAGCTATAGTCGACCTCCGCACTCGGCTCCGTGAAGGGAAAGTAGGACGGTCGGAACCTCGTGCGAGTCTCCGGGCCAAACATGCGCCCGACAAACTCGTGAAGCGTACCCTTCAGGTCGCCGAGAGTGACGTGTCGATCAATGAGCAGTCCTTCGAGCTGAAAGAACATCGGGTTATGAGTCGCGTCCGGAGTGTCACGCCGAAAGACCTTTCCCGGTGCCACGATTCGCAGCGGTGGCCGCCGTCTCTGCATCGCGTGAATCTGCACTGTCGACGTCTGAGAGCGCAGTGCCAGGCCACGCAACAGGTAGAAGGTATCCTGTGAGCTGCGAGCAGGGTGTCCGGGCGGAATGTTAAGCGCGTCGAAGTTGTAGAAGTCGGTCTCAACTTCAGGTCCATCCTCGATGGTATATCCCATCGAGACGAAGATATCCTCGATCCGCTGACGGAGAATCGTGATTGGATGAAGATGGCCTGCCGGCAGTCTTCTTCCCGGCAGCGTAACGTCGAGCTGTTCGCCCGCCATCTGAGCCGCTTCTCGCTGCTCCTCGAAGCCGGACTGAAGCCTCACGACCTCGCCGTCGACGAAGTCCTTGAACTCATTGAGGTGCTGGCCGGCGATAGGACGTTCGTCCGCAGCCAGTCTCCCCAGTGTCTTGAGCTCAGCGGTGAGGACACCGCTCTTTCTCCCGATCCAGCGGTCGCGAAGTGCAACCGCCTCAGGCTCATTTGAGACGCTGGCGAGCTCACCGGCAAACTTTGCGCGGAGTTCCTCGATACGATCGCTCATCGAAACCGCCCTTCCCCATCTCTATCTCTCAAAAGGAAGACCCAAGACCTCCGGGGCTTCTCGCCGGGAGACTTGGGTCGTTCTTCCTGACGCCGCTCATGGACCAAAGGTCAGGCGGCAGCGGCCGTTTCTGTGCCCAGAGCCTTCTTTGCCGAGCCGACAAGCTCAGCAAATGTACCCGGCTCATTGACTGCAAGATCGGCCAAAGCACGACGGTCAAGGTCAATGCCGGCGACCTTGAGCCCATGCATAAACTGACTGTAGTTCAGACCGTTGAGTCTTGCGGCAGCGCCGATGCGAACGATCCACAGTGAGCGGAAGTCGCGTTTCTTGAGCTTCCGACCAACATAGGCGAACTTCAATCCGCGTTCGACCGACTGTTTCATCGAGCGATACAGTTTGCTCTTCGTCAAACGATAACCACTCGACAACTTCTCTAGCTTTTGACGCTTTTGCAGGCGTTTATTTCCACGTTTTGCCCGAGGCATTGGCCCCTCCTATTGATCAGTTTTCCCAGCTGATACCGTAGCACCAGACCCTTCCTCACTCTACCCATAGCGAGGGCGAGGTGAAGAGGAATGACTATTTTCTTCCGTAGGGAAGCATCGATTCGACACGCTTCTGATCGCTATCGGAGACCAAACCATCGATATCCAGCAAGCGCTTCCGCTTCGAGGTCTTGCTCGTCAGAATGTGGCGCGCGTGCGAGTGGCCTCGTTTGATCTTGCCAGTCGCGGTTATCCGGAAGCGTTTTGCGGCGCCTCGGTGTGTTTTCAATTTCGGCATAATTCCTCCAATCAAAAAAGTGCGGCAGCCAAAGTACTTCGTCAGCGTCCCGCGCTCAGGATTTCTTTGGCCCAAAAACAACCATCATCTGCATGCCCTCAAGGCGCGGGCGAAACTCGACGATTCCGCAATCAGCGAGATCCAGGGTGAGGCGGTCGAGCAGGGTCATACCCAGTTCCTTGTGCGTGATTTCGCGTCCCTTGAAGCGCACGGTCGCCTTGACCTTGTTCCCGTCCCTGAGGATTTCCTGGGCGAAGCGGAGCAGTTGTGGCCCGGGCGTGGGTTCGGTCTGGAATGGCCTGTGGGGTGTCAAATCGGTGTCGTGGCGATGCTGTCGGGGTAGAGCTGGCCGCCTCACCGGTCGACTGAGCGGTGGCGAACGTGGGAAGCGATCCGTTGCCGCCCTAACGGTCGGGGGCGGTGGGCAGGTGTGTCGCGTGCTGATGGCGGCGGATTGTGGCGGAGGTCTCAT
>JBDTUW010000490.1:0-4099 GCA_040007555.1 Acidobacteriota bacterium
CAACTGACAACTGGCAACTGACAACTGGCAACTGGCAACTGACAACTGGCAACTGGCAACTGGCAACTGACATGCACATTGATAAAGAAGAGAAGAAGAGAGATGAAGAAGAGCCGATCCCGGTTGTTCCGGGCGAAGAGCCGCCTGAGCCTATCCGTGATCCGCCGGACGAAAATAAGGGCCCTATCGACGAGGGACGGAAAGGGCCTAAAATGATCGTCGCTGACGGCGATCTTAACGGTTAGTCGGTTTCGCCACCGTCGCTGGTCACGTCCGGCTCATGACTCCCCGATTGATGCAACTTGTGCTTTCTCAGCATGTGATACAAGCGAGGCCGGTAAATACCAAGCAATGTTGCCGCTGCCTGTTTGTTGCCCTTGGTCTTTTCAAGGGCGGCACTGACTATCGCTTCTTCGATTTCGCTGAAAAGATCGAGCCTGTCTTCTCCAGCTCTTATTTCGGGCGCTTTGCTGACAATCGCCCGTCCGAGTTGTTTGAACACGCCCTCGTCACTGTGTCCAATTGACGATTCGTAAACTCCGTTGCCTGACGGGATATTGACAGGCGGTTCGGGTTTGACCCATTGCTCCCCTGTAGCCTGGACGGGCGTATCACGCGAAGCTGACAGAGATGCAGGCAGACTGGATTGCTCGATGGTGTCACCCTTGCTTAAAAGTACAGCGCGTTCGATCACATTCTGAAGCTCGCGAACATTGCCCGGCCAGGAGTAGTCAAACATACTTTCGTATACCTGCTGAGAGATGGCACTTGCAGCGCGATGGTATTTATCAGCATAAAGCTTGAGGAAGTGCTCTGCCAGGTGCTGGATATCTTCAGCCCGCTCTCTCAACGGCGGGACGCGAATCTCGATTGTGTTGATGCGATAGTAGAGGTCTTCGCGCAGTTGACCATCCCTGACTGCATCGCTTGGATCGCGATTTGTCGCGGAGATCAAGCGGAAATCGGCTTCGAGGGCTTTTTCGCTTCCGAGTCGATAATAGACTCGTTCCTGCAGAACTCTGAGCAGCTTGGGTTGAAGATCGACCGGCATCTCACCGATCTCATCCAGCATGAGGCTGCCGCCATTTGCCTGACCGATAAGGCCCACCTTTTCACCGGCCGCCCCGGTAAATGCTCCCTTCGTATGGCCGAAGAGTTCGGACTCAATGAGTTCCTTTGGCAGCGCGGAGCAGTTTATCTTGACGATCGGCTTCTTCGCCCGCAGACTCTTGTAGTGGACAGCATTGGCGATCAGTTCCTTGCCCGTCCCGGATTCCCCCACAATCATAATATTGGCATCCGACTCTGCGACGCTTTCGATGATCTCGTAAACGTTCTGCATCCCTTTGCTGCTGCCGATGATGTTGAAGTAGGAATCGCGCGCCTTGAGATGGTCACGCAACTTAGTGATCTCTTCCGCCTGGCTGCGCCGTTCCAGCGCCTTTTCTATCAAGGAAAGCAGTTCGTCAAATGCCAGAGGTTTTTCAACGAAATGAAAGGCCCCCGCCTTGATTGCTTCGATCGCTCGCGTCGTGGAACTGTAACCAGTGATCATGATGATCTCGGTGCCGGGCGCGCACTCCCTCAGTTTCCTCACCACCTCAATGCCATCGACATCGGGCAATTGGAGGTCGGTCAGCGCGATATCAAAGTTTTGCTCGGCCGCCAGCTTCAGTCCCTCGGTTCCACTTGATGCGGTGATCACGTCGAATCCCTGCTCTTCAAGTTGGTACCTGGTAAGATCGACCATTGTCGGATCATCGTCGATTACCAACACTCTGACGTTCTTCATAGATAGTTCCTGCCTTAAAAAGAATCGCTCGCGTGATGCCCGAGATCTGAGCTCACCCGAGAAGTCGATTCGTTCACAGATTTCTCACAACACCCGCTCGGTTGACGAGGCTCGCGATTACCATGACCAGTTCAGATGGATCAACTGGTTTGGCTAGATGCCGATGAAATCCGGCAGTCAACGCAGCAATTCGATCAGCCGCCCGGCCAAAAGCGGTGACCGCGATCGCGGGAATCGTGCCCCCTTCTTCAGCTGACAAGGCCCGGACACGACCGATCAACCAGTAGCCATTGTGATCCGGCATTCCGATGTCAGAAACGAGGCAATCAGGGCGCGGATTCGCCGCATCCTCCAGGATTGCGAGCGCGTGTTTCGCTGAGCTTGCCGGAACCACCACTGCGCCGTGCTGTTCAAGAATGACGGTCACCAGCTCGCGAGCGTCACGGTCATCGTCAACCATCAGGATCCGCAGACCCTCAAGCGCTGTTGGAAGATTCAGACCCGGGTTGGCCGAGACCGGCTCCGGCTCAGCGACGGCGCTCGGACGCCCCCGTAGTGGCAGCGTGACACTGAAGGTTGTTCCAAGCCCTTCACCAGGACTCTCGACGCGGACGGTGCCGCCGTGGAGCTCGGCGAGATGCCAAACCAGCGCAAGGCCCAGTCCGAGACCGCCATGCCGCCTGGTGTTCGAGCCTTCCGCCTGTAGAAAGCGATCAAAGACAAAGGGGAGAAAGTCCCTTTTGATCCCTTTACCTGTGTCGCAAATGGTCAACTCCATCTTCGACTGCGCTCTTTGGAGCCGAACCGAAACGCTCCCACCCTCGGGCGTGAATTTGATCGCGTTTGAGAGGAGGTTCCAAACGATCTGCTGCAGCCGCTCCGGGTCACCGGTGAGCCCAGCAGAGCCGCCGCCGTAAGCGGTCGTTAGTGAAATACCCTTCGCGCTCGCTGCGGGGCGCACGGTCTCAAGCGCTGTCTCGACAACCGAAACGAGATCGACCGGTTGAATCTCGAGACGCAACTTGCCGCTGACGATCCGCGCCGAATCAAGCAGGTCTTCGATCAGCTTCTGCTGCGAGCGCGCACTGCTCTCGATGATTTCGATGGCATGTGTCAGGGTCTCCTGAGTGTACTTTCCGTTGAGGAGGATTTGCGCCCATCCAAGCACCGCGTTGAGCGGTGAGCGCAGCTCGTGCGCGACGATCGCGAGGAATTCGTCGCGCGCCCGATTCGCCGCCTCAGCTTCGCCGCGCGCCTCTCGTTCACGACCGAGCAATTGCTCGCGTTCTTCTTCAATTGTCTTCCGGTCGGTGATATCGCGGACGACACCTGTGAGCCGGGTCAACTGATCGCCAGAGTCGCATTTGACCTGCGCACTCGCTTCCAGCCATCGGTACGCTGACCCATCGGTCCTGGTTCTGAACTCAAGATTGGTGTTTGCCTTCGCCTCGATCGCCTGCCGAATTGCTTGATCGACGCGCTCGCGATCCTCCGGATGAATATCTGTCAGCAGTTGGGCCACTACCGCTGACGATCCCAGAAGAGAGTGCGCTCGCTGATCCATGGTCATCTCGCCGGTCTCAACATTGCACTCCCAGGCACCCATCTCGGCTGCCTCAAGCGCCAGCCGGAGCCTTTCTTCGCTTTCGCGCACGGATATCTCGGCTTCGCGGATTCGCAGCAGAGAACGAATCGTTGCAATCAGTTCGGTTCCATTAACAGGCTTGATCAAATACCCGTCCGCGCCACCTTCGAGACCACGCACCTTGTCGCGGCCCTCAACGAAGGAACCGGAAATGTGCAGCACCGGGATGAGTCTGGTCGCCGGATCATTCTTTAGCTGCTTGCAGACTTCGTATCCACTGATATCCGGCAAATTAACATCAAGCAGCACCAGGTGAGGTCGAGCCTCGCCCACGAACTTCAGCGCGTCGGCGCCCGTCGCCGCCTCAATGACCGAATAACCCGCGTTGCGCAACAGCTCGCTGGTCGCCTCTCTGCTATAGGCATAGTCCTCAACGTTGAGAATAATTGCCCGTGAACTTTCGAATTTCATCGCCTGAACCCGCACTCTTGCCGTTTGCCTGCCGACAAAGTCACCGCTTCTCCCCGACTTCAGTCTCCGCTTCTGGCTGTAGTTTCCATTTTCCCATGCGCCCGGCAAGACTTGCGACCACGGCCAGGAGCTCGGCTGGCTCAACCGGCTTGGGAACATGCATCTGGAACCCGGCCCCAAGTGCGCGCATTCGGTCTTCGACGCTCGCATACGCCGTGCGCTCATCGGTATGCGACGCCTCCACCGCCGTC
>JBDTUW010000491.1:0-4098 GCA_040007555.1 Acidobacteriota bacterium
ATGCGCGCCGCTCAGGCATACTCAGGTACCTGGTGTTGCCGGGCGTTGTCATTCTCATTGTGATAACGGCGTTTGCGGCTCTTGGTGGTCTTGGCCGAATTGGGCTGAGCTACCGGGCAAGTGAGGCGCCGGTCGGCGAATCTGACGCGTCGCAGGTCCCTGCCGGAAATGCGCCTCCCGCGAGACACCCCGTATATTCGTATGAGGTCATCAATAGTTGGCCTCACGATCCACAAGCCTTTACACAAGGTCTGGTCTACCATCAAGGTTTCCTCTACGAGAGCACGGGCCTGAATGGGAGGTCCTCGCTGCGCAAGGTTGCCCTTGAGACAGGGCAGGTCCTGACCAGGATCGATATTGCGAGCGAGTATTTTGCCGAAGGCCTCGCGATCTTCAATGAACGTGCGATTCAATTGACGTGGCAGCATCAGACGGCCTTTGTCTACCAGCTTGCCAATTTCCAGCCAATACAAACCTTTTCCTACACCGGAGAGGGCTGGGGGCTCACTCATGACGGTCAGTCTCTGATCATGAGTGACGGAACCAGATTTATTCGATTTCTGGATCCGCAGAGTTTCCAGGTCAGACGCACGATTGAGGTCAAGGACGGGACAACCGCGGTCACGCAACTCAACGAACTCGAGTACATAGACGGTGAAATTTTCGCCAATATATGGCTGACGGACAAGATAGTTCGAATTAGCCCCGTATCCGGTAAGGTCAATAGCACAATTGACTTAAAGGGATTGCTTTCGGCAGCCGACCGGGCTCAGGGCGCCGATGTCCTGAATGGTATCGCCTTTGATGCGGATGGTCGGCGTCTGTTTGTTACCGGCAAGCTTTGGCCCAAGCTCTTCGAGATCAAGCTCATCGCAAAGCGCGGCACCGCGCAACGCACAAACTGAAAGCGCTTCCAGAGAAGCAGTTTCGGGCCCCACGCGCCGCGTGTTGCGTCCTTCCGAGTTTGAGACCAGCATTCCCTGGAACTTTTGGCCCCTCCCGTCCGAATCAGAAGTAGCAACCGTAAAGCAAAAGAGTTCCCGCGGAGAATAGCTAGGCCACATCGATGTCGGATGAAGACCTGCTGCAATTGATGATCGGGGGCGACGAAGACGCCTTTGTGCTCCTGTTCCGGAAGCGGCAGGGCGCCATTTATCGCTTTGCACTGCAGATGACTGGCTCGGAGGCAACAGCCGACGATGTCACTCAGGAAGTATTTATGGCTCTGCTTCGGTCGGCGAGCCGCTTTGATCCGAGCCGCGGTCCCTTGCTCTCTTTTCTTTATGGGATTGCGAGGAATCAGGTACTGAGAAGGCTGGAACGCGACCGCCCCTTTCTGCCGCTTGATCGCCCTGAAACGGATGGTGATGAGGTGGCCGAGCTGGTCGACAGACGAGATCCCCTGATGGATCTTACAAGAAATGAGCTGATCGAGGGCGTCAGGCAAACGGTATTGACCTTGCCTCAACACTATCGGGAAGCTGTAGTTCTTTGCGATCTGCACGAGATGAGTTACGCGGAGACGGCCGAGGTGCTGGGCTGCGCGGTTGGCACCGTACGCTCGCGTTTGCATCGGGCCCGGGCGATGCTACTTGAAAGGCTTCGCCCGCGTGTCGAAGCCGATACCGACTCGATCAACGCGGGTGTGATGAGGTCTTTAGTATGAACTGCAGAACTTTTGCGGCGATTGTCGGTGATCTGGCACGATCGGAGCTTATGGAAGCGTTCGTACAGGAGGAGGCGCGAGCTCACGTGGCCGAGTGCGTCCGGTGCGAGGATCGCCTGGGTGATGAGCGGGAACTGGCGAAGGGTCTGCGGGCACTGGCACTCGCCGATGGCGAGAAGGTGTCTTCAATCGTCGACGAGGGCAGCTTGCGAGCTGCCTTCAGGGAGAGTTTTGGGGCCGCTCCAGTTTCCTATGTTCAGGATGCAAACGAGCCGGTCGTCCTTGCGAGCCGATCGCTTCGGTCCAGAGGTGTGTGGTGGGGCCTGGCAGTTGCGGCCAGCATGACGGTGCTTGCGGGCGGGGCTCTACTCTCTCGCTCACCTGAGGTAACACCGGTGCATACCGTTTCAAGAGTGTTGCCGACACCGAGCCCGGGGCGTGAAGTTGGGAATGGTAATAGCGAGACGCGGCGCCAGCAGGGTGGGGAAGTAGGAGAAGTGGCCCGTTTTTCACGGGAGCGCAAAGGCCGGGCGGCTGGATTGCGGACGGGAAGAGTGGGTCGGGTCGTCGACTCGTCTTATGTCGACGTCAGTGTCGGTGAATTCCAGCTTGTCGGCGCTGATCACGAAGAGACGACAGACTTTTTTCCAATGGCGCAGGGTGCCGAGGGCGGGCCGATGACGAGGGGCCAGCTTGTCCGCGTTGTTATGCCGCGAAGCGCGATGAGCTATTTTGGCCTGCCGCTGAATGTTGATCGAGCCGACGAGAGGGTCAAGGCCGATGTTCTGCTGGGAGAAGATGGGCTCGCTCGCGCCATCAGATTTGTTCGATGAAAAGCTTAAATCGAAGCCGTCAGTTTTACCTTTGAAAGAATGTTGTCAATGTGGAAAAGGAGATTTTATGAGTAACAAGCAGCTGAGATTTATCAGCTTTGGATGTCTCATCGCCTTGTCGGCCAATAGCGTCACTCTCTTTGCGCAGGGAGCTGTCACTGTGCAACCGAAGCAGGAGCTCAAGCGAGTTTGGGTTGCGACACCCGACACGGATGGCAAGAGTGAGACGCATACGTACAACTTCGTTATGGCAGATGGCCAGCAGGCCACGCTCACGCCGACTGAAGGTACTTTCGAGGTTGTCACCGCAGGGCCTGGTGGGTCACTTGGCTTCATCAATGGCGAAATGAGCTTTGACAGTCAGGTCGTAAAAGGCGTGCCGTTTTCGGCTGTTGCCGTCAATGAGACGACACAGACACTGAGTGATGGAAACCGGATCGTCCGGCGGAGTTCGACCAGCATTTATCGCGATGGCGAAGGGCGAACCCGACGCGAGCAGGCACTGGCCACGCTTGGACCATGGACCGGCGCTGACAATACAGCCCAGCGGATCTTTATCAATGATCCCGTCAATGGAACCAGCTACGTTCTCGATCCCCGTGCGCAGACTGCGCAAAAAAACTCGATGCCTGCGATAAGAATGATGTCGCCGGGAATTATGGTTGCAACTGCCTCGTCTTCAGGAAGCGCTGGGGGAGGCGCTGGTGGTGGTTCAGTAGCAGTCTCGGGCACGAACCTCAGGGTTTCAGGTGGCACGCTTCAGGGCCAAGCTCTCAAGAGGGTCCAGCCGGAGTATCCGCCCATCGCGAAGGCTGCGGGGGCTGAGGGCAGCGTCACCGTTCAGATTACAGTCAACGAAGCGGGACAGGTAACGTCGACCGAAGCCGTCAGTGGCCATCCCTTGCTTCGTCAGGCAGCGCTCGACGCCGCCAAGCAGTGGGTTTTCAAACCTACCGAACTGTCAGGCAAAGCGGTCAAGGTTCAGGGTAATCTGGCGTTTAACTTTGTCCTCGACAAGGGTGCCAATACAGCCCCTCCTGAGAGGTCCGTGAATACGGCTCAAAGCACGTTCTCTTTTGAGCGGGTTCCGTTTGCGGGTGGAGAAAGAGTCGAATTCAAGCGCGAGTCGCTCGGCAAGCAAACAATCGAAGGTATTGAAGCAGAGGGGACAAGGACCATCAATACCATCCCCGCCGGCTCAATCGGTAACGAGCGACCGATCGAGATTGTCTCTGAGAGATGGTACTCAGCGGCACTGCAAGCCGTGGTTTTGACTCGACACAGCGATCCAAGGACGGGGGAGAGCGTCTACCGGCTCGAAAATATCAATCGATCGGAACCGGCCGCCAGCCTTTTCCTGTTGCCCACCGACTACACAGTCAACGAGCCCGCTCGCATGCTTCGACGGAAGGTTGAGCAGCAGTAACCGAAAGACGGCTGCAAGGTAAGAATGCAATCGGGCCTGTTTTCCTTTTGAGGAAACAGGCCCGTCGCTTTCATATCTTCAGGTTGTAGACCTTGATCTTGCTGTTGAGTGTGGTGTTATTCATGCCGAGGAGCTTGGCCGCTCGGCTCTGATGGCCCCCGGTAAATTCGAGG
>JBDTUW010000492.1:0-4095 GCA_040007555.1 Acidobacteriota bacterium
GGCACCAAAGCGATAAACTCATATTTTCCGCTGGACACCACCCACTAAAAACCCGAAATTCCCCTTTTTGACGGCTTCATTTGACAATCAGTTGATTGAAGTTAAGCTTATCCGCGTTTCGCAGTCTGCGACACGTCCTTCTAGATACAACGACACTCGGGCGCGTTCCATTAACAACACCAGGCTACGCCATCCGGGTAAGTCAACTGGGCAAGTCAACGGGAAGCAATTGGCAATGAACTGGACTCAGGTATATGACCCATTTGGACTCTGGCCGGTGTCGACCCTCGCCGCTGCGCTTCCGGTCGCCCTGCTTTTCTATCTGCTTGCCGTGCGTGGCACGAGGCCGCATAAGGCAGCTTTTGCCGGTGCAGTCGCCGCGATTGCTGTCGCCTGTCTGGTCTTTACCATGCCGTTGGGGACATCCCTCGCCAGCTTCTTTTTCGGCGTCGCGTTCGGCTTGAAAATTGCTTGGATCGTGATCGCCGCCGTCTTTCTATACGACATCGCGGTCGCGACCGGGCAGTTCGAGATCATGAAGGACTCGGTTGCAGCGATTTCGGAGGATCGCCGGTTACAGGCCGTGCTAATTGCCTTCGCCTTTGGCGCATTTATCGAAGGGTGCGCCGGTTTTGGCGCACCGGTGGCGATTTCCGGTGCCTTTATGATTGGTCTCGGGTTCGATCCGTTTTACGCCGCGACGTTGAATCTGATCGCGAATACCGCGCCGGTCGCCTGGGGGTCGATTGGCACACCGCTTCACACACTCGCCGCGGTGACGGGCCTGCCGCTGGCGTCCCTGAGCGCGATGACCGGCAGGATTCTGCCGCTGACGAGTATCATCGTCCCGATCTGGCTGGTGCGGGTCATGGTGCCCTGGCGCCAAACCCTCGAGGTCCTGCCCGCGATACTCGTCTGCGGCGTCTCGTTTGCGATAACCCAGTTCCTCTGGTCAAACTTTGTGGACAGCAATCTGGTGGATATTGCCTCTGCTGTCGTGTGCCTGATCTCGATGCTCACCTTTCTTCGATTCTGGCAGCCAAAAAACATTTACAGGTTCAAAAGCGACGCGGTCTCAGACGCATCTGCAGTCAAGCGCCACCCTGGGCGTACCGTGTTTCGAGCATGGCTGCCGTTTCTGATCCTCACTCTTTTTGTTCTCATGTGGGGTTTGCCACCCATCAAGAACACGATGAATCAGTGGACGACGCCTTCGTTTGCCGTCAAGCTTGCTGATGGCACGGCGCGACCGGGACCCGCCGGATGGGATGTCCCGTGGCTTCACAACCGCGTCCTTCGTGATCGTCCAGTAGTGGAAAAGCCGACAGCAGAGGCTGCGCGGTATGACTTCAATTGGTTGACCGCGACTGGAACTGCGGTCTTCCTTGCAGCGGTCGTTTCGGCTTTCCTGCTCGGCCTTTCGCAGTGGGAGATTGTCAAACTGCTTCTGAAGACGGTGTACCGCATGCGATTTGGCGTTCTCGCGATCGTCTCCATGCTAGGTCTTGGCTTTGTGACACGTTACTCGGGGATGGACGCGGTGCTTGGACTGGCATTCACGAGAACGGGATGGCTCTTTCCTTTCTTCGGCACTTTCCTTGGATGGCTCGGAGTCGCCCTGACGGGGAGCGATACCTCGTCCAACGCTCTTTTCGGCAGTCTGCAGCGGATTACGGCCGAGCAGCTTGGGCTCAACCCGATACTGATGGCATCAGCCAACAGCGCCGGAGGAGTCATGGGCAAAATGGTGGATGCACAATCGATCGTAGTCGCGACCGCGGCGACAAATCAGGTTGGAAGTGAGGGAAAGATTCTGCGATCAGTGGCCTGGCACAGCGTGACGCTCGCCGCCATCGTGGGCATCATTGTCATGCTGTTCGCATACGTCTTTCCGTGGGCGATACCCAAGTGACAAGAGAGCCTCGGCGAGCGATTACGGCGCGGTTGGCTTGCGGAACTTCGCCTCGTCCAACGGATTATTTTGCTTGATCTCGTCAGCCTTGAAGACAACACTCAGTGACGGATTTGAGAGACGCGTAGAAAATGGCACCTTCATGCCGTCCACCTCACGGTAGTCCTCAAGATACAGCTCAAAGGGCATTTTGCCCTGCGGGCCTTCGCGCTCGATATCACTGCGCACCAGCAGTCCGGTCTGCACATCGAAGTACCACTTCTCGGGAGGGCCCTCGATAGGCGTCGCGAGAATCACCCAGGCATCACGCCCGCCAACCTTCTCCGCGCCTTTCAAGTCCAGCTTCGGGAAGAGCTGTCGGAGCCTGAGCTCCTTGTTAAACTCGGCGTCTAGCCTGCTGGTCGATAATTCCACACCGCTCTTTTCGCGCACCCCCGCAGCCGGATCGCTGGCCCAGGCCACTTTGCCGTCGTAGCCTTCAATTGAGGCCCCATAGCCGGCCAGAGTAATGATCGTGACCGCCCTGTTTGGAGCTTTTCTATGGTATTCGAATTCGCCTTTAACGCCCATGGTGGGCAGCTCAAACGATCCCTTCGCAGAGCGAGTCGTCACCTTCTCGATGGCCGCCCTGCCACCCAACGAT
Organism: Acidobacteriota bacterium; assembly: GCA_040007555.1. Taxonomy (GTDB): domain Bacteria; phylum Acidobacteriota; class Blastocatellia; order RBC074; family RBC074; genus JANNRD01. The sequence continues at coordinate 2,556 of JBDTUW010000492.1, forward strand.
TGAACGTACTTGTCGAGAATCTGATCCACAGTCAACGCGTCTAATGTCACCCTTGGCGCCGTCTGTCGTTCAGACTTCGGTCGGGAGTCCTGGGCCGGAGCCAGCGTTGTCGCCGCTAAAGCGAAAAGAACTATCACAATGGTTTGCCGCATACGATGAATCCTCTATTTCGGGTCATTTCGGGTCATTTCGGGTAAAACCATCAAAGGCTTGGCTACCAACTATCAACTGGAAGGGCAACCTGGAAGGGCACCGTCTCTGAGAAGTCGCGATTGCAGCCTGACACCTGCCTACGGCTGCATTAGTGCTGCGACCTTCTGCGAGTTGACGAAGCGGCGATTGACCTCTTCCCATCGGACATTCAGCATGAAGGCGTCGACGTATTTCGACACTGCCGCGCCATGGTCCATTTGATAGGCGTGCTCATACATGTCCATGACCAGGAGGGGCCGGGAGAACGGCGCGTTGTGCATATGATCCCAAGCCCAGTAGTTGTGGAGTTCTCCAGTGTGGAAGTTGTGGGCAAGAATCACCCAGCCTGAGCCGCCGCCAAGCGCATTGCCTGTGCGCTTGAACTCCGCTTCCCAGTACTCATAGCTCCCATAACTTTGTTTGATGGCGGCCAGCACTTCATTGCCCGCCTTGCCATCACCTCCGAGATTGCTGAAGTAGTTCTCGTGGAGCACGACGGAGCCGGTGCGCAAGAGTTCTTCGCGCTTGAGGCCTCCGTAAACGTAAGCCGGAAGGTCCTGGTCCGCGAGCATTGTTGCCAGACGTTGTTCAACAGCGTTGAGGGCCTTTACGGCTCCGGTGTAGTTGTTCTCGTGGTGCGAGCGAATCAGTTTCTCTGAAATGCCCTTGAGTCTGGCTGGATCGAACGGAAGCGGTTTCGGTTGATGCTCACCGCGAAAAGCTCGAACCGGAGCGGCCGCCTGAGCCTGGACGAGGGTTTCAGCTCCAAGAGTCAGGCCGGTGCCGGCGGCTATCATACTTCCAACTACTTCGCGTCTTGTCGTATTCATTTATTTTTTGTCCCATCGTTTCGGTGAGCTGATGATGCCCAGTCATTCTGCAAGCGCCTTCACCCACAACTCCCATGACATTTAAGCATCGTCAACCTGACGGCACAACAACGGCTGCACGGACCACAAGGACTGCAGGGACCTTAACGACTCAACACCATGATTCCCGTCCTGCCCCCTGGCCCCTGCCCCTGGCCCCCGCCTTTGTCTTTTCGAGAGTGATCCTTCATCATCCGATTACCCCCTGCTACCTCGAAGACAAGGAGAATGATGCATGGCGACAGAAATCGCTGATCTACCCAAGGCAGCGGCGAAGCCCAAGGTCCCGTTTCGCCCGTTTATCCCTGATGAAACCAAGCTGCCCGAATTGACGGTTTTGCCGCTCATCCTCGGCACGCTTCTCGGTATCGTCTTTGGTGCTTCCTCACTCTATCTGGTCCTGAAGACCGGCCTCACGGTCAGTGCTTCCATTCCAGTCGCTGTCATTTCGATCACGATCTTTCGGTTACTCTCCAAGT
>JBDTUW010000493.1:0-4095 GCA_040007555.1 Acidobacteriota bacterium
TCCGCGTGCTGCGCGAAAGCGGCGTCGTCCGAACCCGCCCCGACGGCCGCACGCATTCGGCTTTGCGACGCACACCAGGATTCAGCGGCCCCTGGAGAACAGATCGAAAGCCTTTTCGATGTTTGGCACCTCGCCACTTCCGGCGTGAATTACTACCCGGTAGCGGAATGAGAGCTTTTTGCCGGTCGGGATTGTCAGACTCCCATCGCGCGTCTTGTCATTATAAAAATCGTGCTCGCCAAATGGATTGACTCCGCACAGCCCATAGCCACGCGCGTGCCAGAAGGTGGGATGTTTGGGGTTCTTGGGATGATCGAAGATGGAAAGCCCGACCTTTTCTCCCCTGATCGCCGTCGAGTAGTCCACCCAGCGTGCCCGTTTTCCCCAGATATTTGCAGATCCCTTCAAACCATCTGAGTTAGTGAGGATCGCGCCACGATCCTCCTTGAAGTCATCGGCGAAGCGGAGGCCAAGCGAGCCCTCTTCGGTATCACCCATCTTGAGCGCTACTCCTCGATCAGCAGAGATGGTTATCTCAGCGTCGATCAGATTATCCGAACCCGAACGGCGGAAAGTGAAGACCTGACGGATCGTACCGAGGCTCGTCTTATCAGGCTTGACGAGATCAAAATCGGCAGACAGCGTGCCCGTCCCACCGCTTGTTTTGAAGCGTGGCTTGCCCTTGATGACAAAACGTCCGATTGGCAGTCGAAACTTCGCATCCTCGACGGGGTCGCCGGTAAACTCGCGCCAGAAATCGATGCCGTTGATATCGCCATGACCGTACCAGATGCCGTGATGCCAGAAATGGTCATTGCTCTCTCCCGGAATCTTCTCCAGCGGATAGTTGCGCGTCACGATCGTACCCGAAGCGGCTCGGACGGTGTGCAGGAAGGGCTTGAGCCAGTTGTCTTCGTAATGGAAGGTGGCATATGGCTGAGCATCGATTTCGATATCTATCTTTTGTGACCCCTCCTTAAACGAGACTCTTCCCTGTGCGACCGCTCCCGAAGAAGAGAGCACTATGAGTGCGATGACCATAGCCAGCCGTTTCATTGATCCTCCTTGCAAACACGTCATGCCAGCATTAGCGGCACAAAATACGCTCGTCAACCCGTAGTTTCGCGAGAAAGCGCGCAAACCCTCACGCCGTAAGTCTATGCTTTCAAATGAGATGAATGCGGTTCGCGTTATTCCCAGACTAGTCTCTAGTACACATTGAGAGTCTCAAACGGCTGGAGTCTAGATGAACGGGAAAGAAAAGTAAAGTGGGAATCTGAAACTATGGTGCACAATTTCCATTATCCCTTGATACTTCGCCTCGACCTTGATTGGGGTGAAAAAGAGCTTGAGACCGACTGCGTTAGCGAGGTTAGGTGCGTTCAAGAGAACAGGTCAGATACTAAAGCGAGAAATTCCAACCGGGGTATACCGTTGGGGCCGCGGCGTCGAAGGCTACGCAGAGGTCACGAAGATGAGGGTGGGCTCGAGCTGTCGTGACGAGAGTCGGCGACCTCGAAAGCCCTGCGTCACCTAGATACTGCGAGAATGCACGCTGGATTGCGCAGCGGAGGCCTCGCGCAGCTCCGTCATCGTATCCTTGGCTTTTTCGAACATCATCCCGTGTTCGCTTCCACAGCCTAAAAACCGCATACCCCGCTTAATCCAGGGCATCGCAAGCTGCGCCGAACGGCAATGTATACCAGGTACGACTTCATGACGCTGACAGGCTTCGACGAATTTCTCGACTGCCCCAACCAACTTGGGGTGCGTGAACTCGCCGGGTACTCCCAGAGAGATCGACAGATCCGCGGGGCCCACCATGGCCACATCGATGCCTGGAACGGCAAGCAGCTCATCACACCTCTCAAGCGATGTCGCGGTCTCGAATTGTACGATGATCATGGTCTGATCGTTGAGGTGACTGATGATGTCGGGCAGGCTATGCTGCTCATAATCCAGTTGCGGCGCCATGAACCCGAACCCACGCTTGCCATATGGCGGATATCGGACCCACTCAACAGCTTCCTGGAGAAGCGATGGGCTCTCAACTCTCGGGAAAATGATGCCCTGCGCGCCAATATCCAGAGCGCGAGTGACGAGGGAATAAAGCATTTCTCCCACGCGCACGAACGGGGTAATCCCCGCCTGATTCGACGCATTCACCAGATCCTGAACGGTCTCCAGGTTGAAGGCCCCATGCTCAGTATCGATAAACAGATAGTCAAAGCCGACGGCCGCGAGGAGCCGCGGAATCTCCGTTGAACGGTATTGCTGCAGCGCACAACCAAAGACCAACTGGCCGTTGCCGAGGCGCAACTTTGTCCGGTTTTCTCTCATAAGGCGCTTCTTTCTACTGACCGCCGGATGACGGCTGATACTCAATGAAAAATCGCATGGCCCTTCGCGGATCCGGATTAAATCAGCATTGCTCTCAAAAGTAAAGTAGAAACTGGAATTACATGTTGACAATTTCCAGTTGCAGCTTTAATTTCAGGTCCAGTTTCCAAGTCGCAATTTAGAGCCTCCACCGCGAGGAAACCGATGCTGGATAGTAAGACTGGCGACGAATTTCGGTATAGTACCCCATTGATTTGCCATCGAGGTATCGGATGCGATCCGCAGCATTTCTTTTCCTGCTCTTAGGTTTAACGGGTATCTGGGTTACCAGCCAGGAGGCGCCGAAACCCGAAAGACTGCTGGCGGATGTCTTGCTTCTCGAGACCCCCGAGCAGCTGAAGGTCGTTGCCGCCCAAACCAGCCTCATTCACAGCACCAGTGCAGGTCAATCTCAAGTCAATATGCATTCCTACCTCATCTATTTCGATGGGAGGTTCTGGGCTTCGTGGTCATCCGGCCCGGTGAACTCGGAAGACAGCCCCAGCCAGTTCGTCCGGTATTCAACAAGTAGGGACGGGCATCACTGGGACGAGAGTCAGATTCTGGTTGCGGATCCAGATGGACCTGACAAACCGGGCCGCTGGCTTGCTCGCGGCATTTTCGTGCAGGAGGGAAAGCTCCATGCTCTCTGCGTCTATCTGGAAGGCAACAGCATCGGTCCTCCCCCCGTGGAGTGGTCGAGCCTGCGCCTGGTGCGCTTTGAGTGGAGCGGAAACCGTTGGGTGAATCGAGGCACCTATCTGGAAAACTGCATGAATAACTACCCGCCCCAAATGCTTAACGGCCGTCTCTTGATGACCTGCCGCGATGGCAATATGCGCGTGCATACGGCTCTGTTGGGAAGCGGGCGCTGGATGGTGACGGCACTGTCTGGCGAGCCACCGCACGATAAGATGAGCGAGCCCAGTTGGTATGCGGACCCGCATGGCGTCGCACACATGATCTTTCGTGACGGCCGCCGCTCGAACTATCTATATCGCTCCATTAGCAGGGATGATGGAAAGACGTGGTCGGCTCCGGTACGGACCAACTATCCCGATGCGGGAAGCAAGAACGTGACGGGCAGGCTTTCGAATGGATGGTATTACCTGATCAACAATCCCTCTCCGCGAGGCCGAGATCCACTCGCGATCTCGTTCAGTCGAGATGGATGGACCTTTGAACGATCTCTGGCGCTGCGCCGCGGCGCTACAGAAATAAGGAGCCCGCGTCGCGGTAAGAACCCTGGCTTTCAATATCCTCAAGCGCTTGAAAGAACTGGCGCTTTATGGGTCATCTACTGCGTGAATCAAGAAGATGTCGAAATCTCGGAGTTCAATATCTCGGATTTCGGTCTCGAGAGGTAGTCTCGATCAGGCCGGCGACTTCACCATGAAAGACATCCTTTTCCGACAAAGACCTATTCCCGTATCTTGCCTCTGGGTGCTCGCCTGGACGCTTCTCCTGGTGGGCCGGCCATTGGCGCAGGAATGGCCGCACTACGGTGGTGATGTGGGAGGGTCAAAATACTCTCCGCTCGACAGCATAAACAGGAGCAACGTGGGAACCCTCAAGGTCGCGTGGACCTTCAATACGGGCGACCTTAGTGACGGTACGACCATCTCCGCACGTTCGGCCTTTGAGTGCACTCCGCTGGTAGTCGATGGGATCATGTACCTGACGACGCCTTTCTCTCGCGTCATCGCACTCGAGGCT
>JBDTUW010000494.1:0-4090 GCA_040007555.1 Acidobacteriota bacterium
CACCCTGCGACTCGAAGCGAAGATGGCGCTCTATGGGAACGATATCGATGGAACCACAACGGTGCTCGAAGCCGATCTGGCGTGGATCGTCAAGTTTGGCAAAGGTGATTTTATCGGTCGCGATCGGCTCCTCCGACAGAAGGAGGATGGGATCGCGCGAAAACTGGTTGGTTTCGAGATGATCGATCGAGGTATCGCCCGGGACCACTATCCGGTCCTGGTTGATGGCGTGGAAGTGGGTCCGGTGACATCTGGAAGCCCCGCGCCTTTTCTCGGAAAGAACATCGGCCTGACTTATCTTCCGACTGAACATGCGAAAGTGGGTACGCGCTTCGAAGTGGACATCCGTGGTCGGCGCGCTGCAGCGGAAGTCGTCGCCACCCCATTCTATAAGAGTGCGAAGTAAGGCGCTCTTTCAACAGGCAGCAATCGAGAGTCAGCAACGGGCTGGCAAATCTCAACAATCTTGAAGGGAGCTCAACGAGCGATGGCCAATTTCCCCGAAGACCTGAACTATACCAAGGATCACGAATGGCTGCGCGTCGAAGGTAATTCAGGGACGGTAGGCGTCACCTCCTTCGCGCAAGAGGCACTTGGCGATGTTGTTTATGTCGAACTGCCAAAAGTTGGTGAAAAGTTTTCAGCCGGTGAGCCCTTCGGCTCCGTAGAATCGGTCAAATCCGTCAACGAGTTGTTCATTCCGGTCTCAGGCTCGGTGATTGCCGTCAACGAGGCCCTGGTCGATGCGCCGGAGCTGGTCAACACCTCGCCTTACGATGCTGGCTGGATGATCAAGGTCGAACTCTCGTCCAAGGCTGAGGTTGATGCGCTTTTGAACGCGACCGAATACGAAGACTTTGTCGCCGACAAGGAAAGCTAAAGGAAGACCCAAAAAGAATGCGTTACATTCCAAACTCGGCCCAGCAACGCGCGGAAATGCTGCGCGAGATGGGTCGTGATTCGGTAGCTGAGCTTTTCCGCGGAGTTCCTGTTCAATTAAGACTCGAGAACCTTCTCGCCTTACCTGCAGCATTCTCGGAACCCGAGACGCTGACCTACTTCCGCACCCTCGCCTCACTCAACTCGACTCGCACGACTGGCCGACAGATGGTTTCGTTTCTGGGCGCCGGCGCCTATGACCATTTCATCCCGACAATTATCGATACTCTTATTTCGCGGTCCGAGTTCTACACTTCATACACGCCATATCAACCGGAAATCAGCCAGGGCACCCTGCAGGCGATCTTCGAGTTCCAGACGATGATCTGCGAACTGACGGGCATGGATGTTGCCAACGCGTCTCTTTACGACGGCTCAACGGCAACGGCTGAGGCGGTGCTCATGGCCGAACGAGTCACCGGCAGATCGAAGGTGGCTCTGGCGGGCAATCTGCACCCCGAGTATCGCGAAGTCGTCGACACATACATCAAAAACGCGGGGATCTCCGAGCAAACGCTGCCATCCTGCGCAGAAACAGGGGCAATCCTGCCGGAGGCGATAGCGGCGCTCGGAAATGATGTCTCGGCGGTCATTATTCAATCTCCGAATTTCTTTGGTGGCGTCGAGAATCTGGCTGAGCTCGCCGAGGCGACCCAGAAGATTGGCGCGTTGTTCGTCGTCGTCGTGGCTGAGGGTCTCAGTCTTGGCATTCTGCGTTCTCCCGGCGATTGCGGCGCGGACATCGTCTGCGGTGAGGCTCAGTCGTTCGGCATTCCGCTCTCATTCGGCGGCTCGTATTGCGGGTTCTTTGCTGTCCGCGAGAAGTATCAGCGCCAGATTCCGGGCCGTCTCGTCGGGCAGGCGTCTGATGCCAAGGGCCGCACGGGCTACGTCCTGACGCTCGCAACACGGGAACAACACATCCGACGCGAAAAGGCGACGTCGAACATCTGCACCAACCAGGGCCTCTACGCGCTGATGGCGACCATCTATCTCGCCACCATGGGGCGACACGGAGTGCGCGAGGTTGCCGAACAGAACCTGCAAAAGGCTCACTATGCCGCGCGCCAGATCGCCGCTCTCGATGGATACTCACTCCGTTTCAGCGCGCCATATTTTAACGAGTTTGTTGTTACTTGCCCGAGATCGGGGCGCGAGACCCTCGACGCACTTCTCGATCGACACCTCATCGGCGGAGTACCGCTCGAGCGCTTCTTTCCGGGAATGACGAACGACATATTGGTTGCCGTCACCGAGACGATCTCGAAGGCGGAAATAGATGCTCTTGTCGAAGGACTGTCGAAAATCGAGTAGCAACACCCGAAAATCTCTTTAAGGAAGGCACTTTTGATCAGGAAAGCAACATCGCACGTCAATCAGAATGAGGGGTTAATTTTCGAACGTTCGCAACCGGGAAGACTCGGTTATCACCTCTCCGCGCTCGATGTCGAAGCAGCGCCTCTCGATGAACTCCTGGGCAAAGAACTCCTCCGCGAGGATATCTCCGGTCTACCCGAAGTCAGCGAAGTAGACGTCATCCGTCATTTCACGCGGATTTCTACGTGGAACTATGCCGTCGATTACGGAATGTATCCGCTCGGCTCGTGCACGATGAAATACAACCCGAAACTCAATGAGCGCGTCTCCCGCCTTGACGGTTTCGCGAGCGCGCACCCCTACCTGCCGGATACTTTGGCGCAGGGTAATCTCGAGTTGCTCAAGCGTCTGGAGGAGTGCCTTGGCGAGATTACGGGTCTTCCCGAAGTGAGTCTTCAGCCCGCAGCGGGCGCACAGGGAGAGATGACCGGGTTGATGGTCATCCGGCGCTGCCTCGAACAACGCGGGAATCCGCGAAAGCGAGTCCTCATCCCTGACTCGGCGCACGGGACCAATCCCGCCAGCGCAGCGATCTGCGGCTATGATGTGCAGACACTGAAATCGAATGAGCACGGTGGGATCGATCTCGATAATCTTCGCGAGGTGGTCAACGAAGATGTTGCCGCGCTGATGCTGACCAATCCATCGACCCTCGGCATGTTCGAGGAGAATATCGAGGAGGTCTGTCGCATTCTTCACGCGGCCGGCGCATTTGTCTATATGGATGGCGCCAATATGAACGCGCTCGTTGGCGTCACGCGTCCAGGCGATATGGGTGTCGACGTCCTCCACCTCAACCTGCATAAGACATTCTCGACCCCGCACGGTGGTGGCGGCCCCGGCGCTGGCCCTGTTTGTGTCACCGCGGAGCTGGGGGAGTATCTGCCGCTACCCCGCGTGGTACGCGAGTCTGACGCTGGCGGTGCGACCCGATTTCGTTTGGATTATGCTCGCGAGAACTCGATTGGACGCGTCCGCGCGTTTCACGGAAATTTTTCGGTACTCGTCCGGGCGCTTTGCTACATTCTGACGCTCGGGCCGGATGGTTTGCGTGAAGCAACCGAAACCGCAGTTCTCAACGCCAACTACATCGCCCACCATTTAAAGGCCGACTACGAGATTGCCTTCGAAGGCAAGGCGATGCACGAAGTGATCTTCAGTGATAAGCGACAAGGGAAGAACGGGGTGCACACGCTCGATATCGCGAAGCGGCTGATCGACTATGGGTTTCACCCGATGACGATCTACTTTCCGCTGGTCGTTTCCGGAGCGATGATGATAGAGCCGACGGAGAGCGAGAGCCGCGAAGAATTAGATCTGTTTATCGATGCAATGCGTTCGATTGCGGCTGAAGCAAGCGAAACACCCGAGCTGGTCAAGACCGCTCCTCACCTGACGCGAATCGGGCGACTCGATGAAGCGGCTGCCGCACGCAAACCCATACTTCGCTGGAAACCCTCAACCGCGGCGACGGATGTTGCCGAACGCCGCGAGCCGGCTAAGGTCGTCTGATCTTGTCATGGGGCGGATACGGTTCGCGAGAGTCTTAACGCAACGGCGCAAAGGCATCTGACAAGTCGTATCGTGTAAGGGAGGTCTTGCCATGGACTTTCAGCTAAACCTCCTTCCGGTTTTGTGCCTCTGCGTTGAATATCCTCAAACCGGGCTCTTGCCGCGGCAAAGGGAATGACCAATCCGCGAAAGGGTGCTCGTTCTATTTGGTGCCTGCAGTCGTTGGCTGCTTTTTCGACATTACAACGCGAACGAAGGCCGA
>JBDTUW010000495.1:0-4076 GCA_040007555.1 Acidobacteriota bacterium
ATCTAAGCATCGAAGTGTCATTGGCAAACCCTCCTTTTGGCTTCGGAGGCTCGATTGTAATGCCCCTCTTACTCTGGAACAAAGGGAAGTTCCGACAAAGCGACCGCGCCGTGCGTTGTGCCTTCGTGTTAAAGAAGCCTCAGAGCGACATTTTTTCAACCAAAGAGGAAAGCGTCACAGTGGCACAGAGACTTCATGACTCTTCCGTGATGTCGGTGGCGGAGGAGATCGCGCGTATCTTTCGCATGATCAGATCGAACCCAAAGCCCTGTCGAACGAGATGCGCAAAGAGTTTGTGAGCCTCATCGCGGCTCCTCGGCTTGCCACGCATGCGCACCCGTTTAGCGATGGCACGGTCGATCAAAGTTTCCTCACTGGTTTCCTGATAAGCCTCATCAATCGCGCGGTTTGCGACCTCTTTGGTGACCTTTCGCCGCTGCAGGTCGCTTCGCACTCGACGGGGGCCGAGGGGTCGACTGGCGATCCGCCCTGAGGCAAAGGAGGCCGCAAAGCGCTCATCGTTGAGATATCCAATCTCCTCCAGTCGCCTGATGACCTTCTCGACTGCGTCCGAATCAGCTTTCTCACTGAGCCGCTCCGTCAGTTCGGCTTTGCTTCTCTGCTTGGCCGCAAGCAGGCGGATTGCCCGGGCCATTGTCTTTCGATAGACCGCATCGTCCATATGCAGGTGAGACTAACGCTTTCAGACGGAAAAGCCACGTGCTATATTACCGGATTAAGTCACCTACACTCTTGATTCAGCTGAGGTATTCAATATGTCCGGGCATTCAAAATGGCATTCAATCAAGCACAAGAAGGGTGCGCTCGACGCGAAGCGCGGCAAGGTCTTCACCAAGTGTATCAAGGAGATCACGATCGCGGCGCGAAGCGGTGGCAGCGGTGATCCCTATCAGAATCCGCGTCTGCGAAAGGCAATTAGCGACGCCAAAGCGGCGAATATGCCTAACGATACGATCGATAAGGCGATCAAGCGCGGCACCGGTGAGCTTGAAGGGGTCAACTACGAGGAAATCTCCTACGAGGGGTATGGTCCCGCGGGCGTCGCGATCATGATCAATACGACGACAGATAATCGGAATCGCACAGTTTCCGAGCTTCGGCATATGCTCTCAAAGAATGGCGGAAATCTGGGCGAATCTGGCTCAGTTGCCTGGATGTTCAATAAGCGTGGTTCGATCATTGTTGATCGCACGGCGAAGGGCGAGGACGAGTTGATGGAGATCGCTCTGGAGGCTGGCGCCGACGATATGCAAACTGACGACGAAGCCTACCAGATATTGACCACTCCCGAAGACTTCCACATCGTGCTTGAAGGTCTGAAGAAGGCTGGAATCGAACCTGTCTCGGCGGAAATCGCCATGATTCCCCAGAACTATATTCACCTTGAAGGTCGTGAGGCCGATCAGATGTTGAAGCTCTACGAAGCACTTGACGATCATGAGGACGTTCAAAACGTGGCAGCCAACTTCGACATCGACACGGCGACGATGGAACAGCAAGCATAGATGCGGAGAGTACGCGTCTGAGTTTCTCCTCGGAGAGCTGAGAGTATGCCTCTGAAGCGACGCGGCGCAGAGACTGGAAGTGGCTTTCAGGAAGCGATTAATCGCGCAAATGAGGCCTATGAGCGTGCCGGCCTCGCGTGTATTACTCGAAAGGCAATTCCAGGAAAATTCCTGATCAATAAGAGTGGGCAGAGTGGGCGTGGCTCGCGCGGCGCATTTTCAGGAATCGAACTCCTTCATCTCGATCACAGCACTCAGCCTCGTCTCAAGGCGAGCGATCTCAGCCAATCGTCGAGCCACTCGACAAAAATGAGCGTCGAGAACTGGCGTCGATTCATCCCGGAATCCAAAGCGGAGCCTGATTATGGCGGAACGATCGCTCCGACGGGTCGTGCGATCTTTTACGATGCAAAGACAACTCGACGCGAAGCTCTCGACTTCGACAACCTTCACGCACACCAGATCGGGTTTCTCGAACGGATGGCCCGACTTGGCGCTATCGCCGGCTTTCTGGTTGAGTTTAGCCGTTGCGGGGAAGTTTACTTTCTCCCAATTCAGGTGCTCGCGCGCTGGCGCGATACTGTTCCGCGTAAGAGCCTGCCTTACCAGTTTTTTGTCGCGAGTCTGACGCTGGCCGAACGCGGCAAAGGCCTGCTCATCTACGACTATCTCGCCGCCATAGAGAAACAGGAACAGCTTTACGGGTGTGACTACCTGACGCTGGACCTGGCACCGCAGACCGTTCGAGTTCGCCGCAAGGCGAGCTGAGGCCATCACAACAGACCAAACTCGCCACCTCAGAAAAGCGAGTTGGAATGTCCGCTAACCGTCTCACGTATGCGATTCACTCTGATCACATCCTCTTAAAACTTTTCGTTTTGGGTGCAATCCTCGTTTCGTCAGGAAGACACGTCGTGCTTGCCGGAGGCTCATCGAAGGTTGTCGCCGGGCGCCGTGCGATTGTTTGTGACGAGCGACTCTCCGTATTGAGGACGAGGCCTGAGATTGCAGCCCCCTTTGTCCAGCGATTGCGGCGCGGTCGTGTCATCGGCATTACGGGCGTGTCTCCTGGACGTGATGGAGATCGCTTCTATCGAGTGGTGGTGAGCAGCCGCACCGAGGGCTGGATTCTCGCGGATGCAGTGGCGCGTGCAGGGGTCGAGAGCGATCTTCAGAAACTGATTCGAATGGTGGAGAGCGAAGTCGATGGCTATGCGCGGGTAAAGCTCGCAAGTCTGATGGTGACGGAGTTCGGAAGGACAAGGGCGGCGCCGATGGCTCTACTACTTCTGGGGGAATCTGCCGACGACGTAGCGGACCAGCTGACGCGCGTCGCGAATCGCCGATTGAAGAGTCTGTCATCGCGGCGCGAGCTGTACATGCTTAATGACGTCGGCCTGGATCGGTACAGCCGCCTCGGGATCCGCTTCAGGTTTGAAGCCGCCGAGGAGCGTCTTGTTTATGATGGCGCGGCATATCGGATACTGCTACGGCGCTATCCGCGATCTTTGGAGGCCAAAAGCGCAAGGGCGAGGCTGAAGTAGGGGCAGGGGGCAGGGGTTGGGGGGCAGGGCAGAAGATATATCAGGCTGGTCCCCAATCTGGATTCCCCTTTCCCTCAATCCCCCCAACGGCAGTTGGGGTAAAGTCCAACCTTTTTTCTTTGGGAGGCGTATGTTTCTTGAACCTTTGAAGACGATCTCCTGGGCTTATCAGCTGCATTACTATCTTTGTTTCCGGACACGTCGCTGCCGTAGGTTCTTCATCTCGCCGGCACATTGTCAAGCGCTGAACGATGCCTTGAGCGAGATTTGCACGCGGCACGATTACCACGTGTTGCAAACGAAGACGTACCCAGATCATTTGCGCTGCCTACTCAGCTTGCGTCCGGGGCAATCCGTCTCCAGCGTCACACAGACGATCAAGGCCAACTCAGCCCGGCTCCTAAACGCGAAATTCGCGCTGACGCCGCCCCTATGGGGACGCGGCTCTCTTGCGCGCAGCGTTGGCCGCGTGCGGATTGGAATTGTTAAGGAATACATCGGCCAGCAGTGTGAACATCACGGCTACGATAAGCGCATTCGCCCGCCGGTTTCCCGGTACGCAACTGACGAACCAGTCATACTGAAGGGCGCACATGCCCTCTTTGATCTAAACCATCATCTTGTCTTCGCCACGCGCTATCGCCGCGGCGTTTTCGATTCTACTTTGGGAGAAGCGCTGATTCGATACTGGCACCAAGTCGCATCTGCTCGTGGCTTCGCCATCGATCGCGTCACCATAGTCCCCGATCACGCGCACCTTCTGGTCCGAATTCCGCCGAAGATGAGACTGGAGGACTGCGCCCTCTCGCTTCTTAACAATGGACAACATTTTGTCGGTCGACAGGCACCGGAGAGGCTGATCCGTGCCAGGATCGAGCAGTTATGGCAGCCGTCAGCATATGCGGGTACGACTGGAAAGGTGACCACGGGCTTGGTGAAAGCGTTTCTAAGCCAGCAGGAGTAGGTTGGACCTTAACGATCCCCCAACTGCCGTTGGGGGGATTGG
>JBDTUW010000496.1:0-4075 GCA_040007555.1 Acidobacteriota bacterium
GGTCTTCATAATGCCTCCATTTTTGGCAGGAGTTGTCTGCCTTCATTGATAGAGGCGGAAAGAGAGGTTCAAAGCGCTAATGGTGCTGGCGGGCTGTCAAGAGTCTCCACCGCGACGCCGCGCGATGCAATCGGTTGATCCTTTGCTGTTTTGAATGGCAGATTCCGGGAGCCGCGCTGAGTTCGTAGCGCCGCCTTTAGGCGGAATGGTCCGGAAATCGCTGCATTCCGCCTATAAGGCGGGACTACGAACGGTACTGCCCTCCGCGAAAAATGCCAAACTCCAGCGCGCCTTCGGCGCTTTGCTTCGATTGACTTGGAACCCAGGGCTCGCGCCCTGGGCTGGCGGACTAATCGCCGCTTCGCGGCTCCGGAAGGATGCGGTAACAATGCAGGCACGCAATCAAGGTGGCATTAGCGGCATCGACCTTTTGACAAAGCCTGTTAGTTTAGGGGAGACCCCTGTTTTATTTACTCCTTTGCGGTCTTAGAGTTGAGATACTCAAGGGCGTTCACTTTCACGGACCTGAAAGCGCGGGCCGCCAGAGATGCTCCGTGTTACTTGCGCGCCTGCACTTCTTCTTCAGTGGCGCCGCGCCACACTCTCAAGAGACCGTCTCCGCCACAGGAAACAAGGGTCCCGCCGTCGGGAGAAAAGGCAACGGACAAAATCGGGGCCAGGTGGCGTCGAAACGTGACCATTTCCTGACCAACCGCGACATCCCACAACCGCAGGGTGAAGTCCTGGCCGCCGCTCGCCAATCGTTTGCCATCCGGTGAGAAGGCAAGCCCATGGATGTTTCCAGCATGCCCCTTAAGGCTCGCGAGCTGTTGATGAGTGGCAGCATCCCAAAGTTTGATCGTACTGTCCAGACTCGTGCTTGCGATTAGTTTTCCATCCGGCGAGAACGCGACATTTTCAGATTCAGAAGTGTGGCCTGTCAGGGTCGCCACCTCGCGCCGAGTGTTGACATCCCACAGTTTGAGGGTTGTATCCCAACTCGACGACACTAGTAGCTTACCGTCGGGCGAGAATGCCAACCCATGTACGCTATCCGTGTGGCCCCTCATCTCGTTGAGTTCCTGCCCTGTGTCCACCTGCCACAGTCTGATGATCCTGTCCTCGCCCCCGGTTGCGAGTAACTTGCCGTCAGGAGAAAAGGCCAGCGCTTGAACGTAGCCGGCGTGTCCGCGAAGTACGAAGCGCTCCCCGCCGGACGAAAGGTCCCAAAGGCTGGCGGTTTCGTCTTTGCTCCCGAATGCCAGAAGTTTACCATCGGGAGAATACACAATCGCCCCGGTTACTATCCCGCGGGTTTTGAACGTGCGAGTCACCTTCCACGTTTTCGTGTCCCAGAGCGTTATCACCCTCTGACCCACCAGGGCGAGTGTGCCGCCATCGGGCGAGTACGCGATCCTGCCCATGCCCTTTAGACCCAGCGGATTGGGAGCGGCTGCCACATCCCATAGCTTGATCGTTTCATCCGAACTGGCAGATGCCAGCGTCACGCCGTCGCTTGAAAACGACAGATCCACCACCTGATTGCCATGTCCCGTAAATACCTTTATCAGCTTCCACGTGGCGACATCCCACAGTCGAACGGTGCGATCACCACTGCCGGT
Source organism: Acidobacteriota bacterium (assembly GCA_040007555.1). Taxonomy (GTDB): domain Bacteria; phylum Acidobacteriota; class Blastocatellia; order RBC074; family RBC074; genus JANNRD01. The sequence continues at coordinate 1,623 of JBDTUW010000496.1, forward strand.
TGCGAGCAGTTTCCCATCTCGTGAAAAGGCGAGCCCCTGGATCCACGATTGATGCCCTTGCAGGCCCGGCAGGGGTGCTCCCGTGGCCGCGTCCCAGATAGCAACACCGGTAAAGTTCCCTACCGCAAGTATCCTGCTGTCATCCGGCGAGAAGAGCACGCGCCAGATCGATGGCGGGGTTGAGAGAGCCTTCACCGGATGCTCCTTGAGCCTCATCAGTTCCTTTCCTGTCCGCGTATTCCAGACCCGGGCGGTTTCATCCACGCTGCCGGTCAGGACCTTGCCGCCGTCACTCGAGAACGCGATGGAGCTTACTTCGTCCGTGTGCCCTTTGAGTGTGGCCAACTCCGTGCCCGTAGCGACATCCCAAAGCCTTGCCGTCTGATCCTCACTTGTGGAAGCGAGCACCTTCCCATCGGGCGAGAAGACGAGCGCGATTAGTGACCTCGCATGTCCCCGCAATCGACCGACCCCTCGACCATCAGCGATATTCCAAAGGCGGATAGAATTGTCAGCACTTCCAGCGGCAAGCAGGCGTCCATCCCTCGAGAACGCAACGGCACCCCTGAGCCCTTCCTCTTTTAGCGAACGAATCTCTTTGCCTGTCGCGGTGTCCCATAGTTTTAGATCCTTGTCTTCCGCGGTTGCGAAGGTTTTGAAGTCCGGAGCGAATGCGACCCATCGGGTTCCACCCGGGACATGGATCGTCTGGCGATCCTGATGTGCCAATGCCCAGAGCAAATACCATTCAAATCCGCGGAGATCATTCTGCCCCGAGTTGGGCGTATGCAGGGCGAGCAACTCGCGAACGTGCTCGATGCTGGAATCGCGCCAATCTCTCGCGGCGAGGGTCATATGCGCGGAGTAGAGTAGCCGGCGATTGGATTGCTCCTGCGTCTTGGCTCGATTGCGCTGCCAGACCGCGGCAAATGCCAGACCGGCCATAGCTGCGATGATGACTGCGGCAATGACGGTGGCACGCACCACGCCGCGACGGTAGGCATCGCGCTGCCGGCGCACTTCAGCATCCGGCATGTTCTCCATTACCCAATCGCGTCCGAATGCCTGCTCATATATCTGATTGCGCACCCTCAGAGTGCCGCCGTCGACTCCAATGATGCCCGATAGGCGGAGTACTGTGATCAATGGGTTGGTGGGATCATCGGGCACACGCGTGTGCGCGAGCACCTTGCCGTAAATCGTCAGAAGTCCGGCCAGGTCCACCTCGCTGTGTAAGAGCCGTTCGCGCACAAAAAGAAGATTGTCGTCACGCTCGAGCGCTTTATCCGACAGGAAGAGCTCGCGGCACAAACGATCGACCTCGCCGATGGTCGCGCTTCTGGCCTCCTCTGCGACGGCCTGGCAAAGACGCTGCGTCAAATAGGGATGACCATTTGTCCAATAGAGAATGCGCTTGAGTAGCAGAAGTCCTGCATCGGGCGATTGGCGCAGGCCCTCAGAGAGCGGCGCTGCCTCGGCATCGCTGAAATCGTGCAGCTCAATTCGTCGACCCACATTGAATGGTGTCGTCCGCGTATCGCGGATAAGATCAGACGGCCCTGCAACCCCCAGGAGGCAGAATGTCAGACGTTGTAGCTCGGGTTCACCGGATCTGCGGTTATAGACCTCGCGGATTGCCCCGAAGAATTCGTCGGTCGAGAACGGCAGGCTCTGCACCGCATCGATCTCGTCGATAAAGATCACGATCGCGCCCGGGTAATGGGGGAGCAGAACATTTCGAATGCAATGCATCCATCGCTGCAGCGGTCCAAGCTTAGGGTGATTATCCCAGAAAGCTTCAAGCTCACTCTCGAGGTCAAGCTGTTCCCCTAACTGCGTAAGCAATCCTCCATACCACTGTTCGGCGGTCAGGTTTTGTCCAATCGCCGTCAAGTCGAGCAGGGCGATCCCCACCGCCGCTTCTCTCAGCCGCGCGGCTGTGCGCACCATGAGCGACGACTTGCCCATCTGACGCGAGGTCAGGACATAGCAAAACTGACTATTAGTCAGCCCTTCATAGAGATCTTTGTCGGCTTGCCGAACAACGTAACTGAGCGCGTCGCGACTGAGTGTCCCTCCAGTGACATAGAACGGGGAAGCGGCGCGATGTGTGTCCACCAGTAAGTAATTGGACATGGTGCCTTTTGGACGCAACACTCTCGAGCAGTGCGAATCCAGGTACGGCCTCGAAGACCGCGTAGCGATGATGACCGCGCAATACGAGCGATCATCGAATCCTAGTTATTAAGGCGGAATACTAACTTGAAAATGCTAACACACTCGCCGTTTCTCGACTGCAAGAGTCGTGATCGTGCGCGAGTGTGCAAAGCCGCCTCCTCACAGGGGCTACGCGGTGATCCCGGATCTATGGAAAGCGGATCGTTCATGTAGCGATGCTCCGCAGCGCAAAAGCCGCGAAGCGGCGGAAGTCCTCCAGCCCAGGGCGTCAGCCC
>JBDTUW010000497.1:0-4064 GCA_040007555.1 Acidobacteriota bacterium
ACGCCAAACTCGCTGCCTGAAACTTGACTCAGGCGCTATATGTTTTTTCCGAAAACATCCTAGTCACTTCCTGGCGAAGCCGTCGTTTAAGACTTTTTGTCAGACGGTGGATTTTTGATCCACTGGCGACTTTAGGTGCAAAGCTAGCGCGCAGCCAGCGACTGACAGAAGAATTTCGCAAGCGCGTTGAGGGTCGCTTAGAATAGCAGACGGGAGAAACACAGATAAAGTGGTCGAGTGCGATTTAGCTGATGGGAATTGTGGTATGTCGGCGCGGAGACTGTCAGAGCATCGAGGTTGACGAGCGGCTGAGTGTTGACGATTGATTCAGTATCCTGCGACCGAATCATGATCCCCTGCAGCTCTGCCGGCGGCGCAGCGTAGCAGCCACCATCGCACCCTGGGGAGGTGTGCCCAACTGATCATCAGCGCCTGGCACGCTTTCTTCCGAACATGAGGGTGGCGATTGGGGAGCCTCACCCGCTTGCTCTCTGCTAACGGCAGAACTGGAATGGCACGCGCTATCGCAACTGCCATCAGAAAGTTGTGAACTCTGGTGGGTGCCATTCTCGTGCTCCCAATGGCAAACGGGGCCAGCCCAGGCTTGATGCGTGACCAAGAAAAGAATCGGTATCCCTTGCGCCAGCCGCAGCCAGGCGACCCGGATGGTCACGGATGCGAATCCTGCCTTTGTTACTTGCCACGTCAACGCTTGTCCCTCCGTATATTCACGAGTGAAAGATTGAACTCTTCGAGCAGGAAAGACTATGACTTCAGTCACGCCAGTCTCTGACCCCCGTCACAATCCAATAGCCTCCCTCACCAAGAGCTTAGAGCAATTGGTGTTCCTCATCAAAACTGCCGTCAGACTCAGGTCTTTGCCGGTTCGCAGACGCGAGGTGTGGAAAGTTACGCAGAAGAGCCGCGCGAAACTACTCAGCTGCATCGGACGACTCATCAAGAGCATGGGAAATCCGCGAGAAACCGTCTGCAGGAACACCGACTTACCATACTCCGTCGGGGTAGTATCTTCTTGCCTGGCTGCAACCTGCTTCCGGTTCTGGTCGCTGCTGTCGCTGACCATCCATCAAGAGCGCACGAGATAATTGCGCATCATCCCTTGATCCTCGTGCTACACGCGACGGATTCTCTGTAACCGCTGTTACCCGACGGGGGTATTAAGCTATACTTCCTTGTAGTTCCAGTCGTGCCCCCGTGGTTGGAGAACCGTTTTTAAAGGAGTCAGATGACGATGAAGAGAACCCCGATCCTGCTCACACTGCTTGCGACCATGCTGATCGCCGCCGCGTCAGTCGCCTCGGCGCATGAGAAAGTAAAATTGACCGGCTACGTGGTAGACGTGATGTGCTTTGCCGAGCACGTTAAGGAAGCCCCAGACGCCGCGACCAACGCCGCCTCTGAACACACCAAAGAGTGTGCTCTTATGGAAGATTGTGTGAAGAGCGGCTACGGTATCTATGCCGACGGCAAATGGTATCCCTTCGATGGGAAGGGGAATGATTTGGCGAAAACGCTCTTCGAGAAGACCGGGAAAGACAAAAACATCAAGATGACCGTCGAAGGGATGAAGCACGACGGCAAGATACTAGTCGAGAAGATGACCGAGGTTGAATGAAGGCGCGCCTCAAGTGAGGGTTAGCTCTTCGGACTAGCTCTCAAATGCTTTTAGCTTACTGGCTGCCCTGGCTATCGGGCACTTCATCGCACACTCTATAAGAGCGCCGATCGCAACAGATAAGAGTTCCGGGGCAGCCGATGGCTGCATTCAAATGTGAGGTTGATCCCGTCTACTTGTGAGAAGGGGCCGAACGTAAGCTGGTAGCGACCTCGCGCGGCCGTGACACTACCGAGTCATAACCATTCCTCCTTAGCCCGGGTAGCCACGAGGCATTTCTCTAATCAACCACTGGCTCGGGCAATTCTTTGCTGAACGGCAGCACGTCGGCCCGACGCTCACGGTCCTGGCCGAATTCGTCCTTACCGCCACTTGCTAGGCCATTACGCTCGGCGATGACGCGCGCTGCGATTGGCTTGCCGAACTTGTAGAAGACGGCGGGTGTGACGAGCTGGTCAAGCAGCGTTGAAGTGAGAATGCCTCCGAGCACGACAACCGCTAGCGGGTGCAAAATCTCCTTGCCTGGCTGACCAGCCGCGAGCACCAGCGGGATAAGCGAGAGGCCAGCAGTCAGCGCAGTCATGAGCACCGGCACGAGCCGTTCGAGCGACCCGCGAATGATCATCTCCTCGGAGAAGCCTTCGCCCTCCTCACGCATGAGGTGCAGGTAGTGCGAGATCATCATGATCCCGTTGCGCGAGGTGATGCCGACCAGCGAGATGAACCCGACGAGCGTCGCGACAGAGAAGACACCGCCCGTCATCAGCATGGCAAAGCTCGCGCCGATTAGCGCAAGCGGGATGTTGATCATCACCTGCAAGGACGAACGCCAGTCGCCGAGCGCCTTCAAGAGCAGGAAGAAAATCGCGACTAGGGAGAAGACGGTGAGCACCGAGAGCCTCTTGGTCGCTTCCTGCTGGGCTTCGAACTGGCCGCCATACTCGATGAAGTAGCCTTCGGGCAATTGCACCTGCTCTTTGATCCGATCCTGCATATCGCGCACGACCGAGCCGAGGTCCCGGCCCGCGACGTTCGACTGGACGACGATGCGTCGCTGTGTGTTTTCGCGCAGCACTTGGTTGGGGCCGGGTATGAGTTCAATTTCGGCGACGGCCGAGACCGGGATCTGGGCGCCTTGCGGCGTGGCAACGGTCGCATTACGCAGTGCATCGAGACTGCCGCGCGACGCATTGTCGAAGCGCACCACCACGTCGTAGCGCCGCTGGCCTTCAACCGCCTCAGAAACTTTCCTTCCGTTGAGCGCAGTCTCCAGCGTCTCGGCGATGGCGCCCGGCTGCAAACCGTACTGCGCCGCCGCCGTACGGTTAACGTTAAAGCGCACCTGGGGAATGAGCACCTGCTTCTCGACCTGCACATCGGTCGCGCCCTCGACCGTGCCCATGACATTCCTGATCTCTTCGGCCTTAGCGCGCAGCGTTGCGAGGTCGTCACCGAAGAGTTTGACGGCAATCTGCGCACGCACTCCAGATTGCAGGTGGTCAATGCGGTGCGAGATCGGCTGGCCGACGTTGATGTTGACGCCGGGAACGACGGCGAGCTTCGCGCGGATGTCTTCCAGAATCTCCTCGCGCGAGCGCTTGCTCTCTTTCAAGTCCACGTCAATTTCGGTGTAGTGAACTCCCTCGGCATGTTCATCGAGTTCGGCGCGGCCCGTGCGGCGGCCGGTTGATTTTACCTCCGGGACTGAGAGGAGTTGTTTCTCGACAACCTGGCCGATGCGGCTGCTCTCGACGAGACTCGTGCCCGGCTGCGCAAGCACGTTGATGGTCAAGGTGCCTTCGTTGAATTCCGGCAGGAACGCCGTTCCGACGAAGGGCAAGGTCGCCAGCGCCGCCAGCAGCAGCACCGTCGCGCCGCCGATCACCACCCACGGATGGCGCAGCGTCCGGTGGAGTAGCCAGTCATCCTGCTTCTTGATGAAGCGCACGAAGAAGCCTTCTTTGCCGTGCTTCATCGCTTTCATGTTCGGCAGCAGATACGAAGCGAGCACCGGCGTCACCGTCAGGCTCACGACCAGCGATGCCACCAGCGATGTGATGTATGCGAGGCCAAGCGGCGCGAGTAAGCGTCCCTCAACGCCTGTGAGGGCGAAGAGCGGGAGGAAGACGAGCGCGACAATGATTGTGGCATAGACGATACTCGACCGGATTTCGAGCGAGGCGTGGTAGATCACGTAAAGCGGCGGCTTGGGTTCCGCGAGTTGGCGATTCTCGCGCAGGCGGCGGAAGATATTCTCGATGTCCACAATCGAGTCATCAACCAGTTCACCAATCGCCACCGCGAGGCCGCCCAGCGTCATCGTGTTAATTGACGCGCCGAAGGCCTTCAGCATCAGAAATGTGATGATGAATGAGAGCGGAATCGCGGTCAGGCTCATCGAAGTCTCGGGGACCTGTGGAACGACGGC
>JBDTUW010000498.1:0-4058 GCA_040007555.1 Acidobacteriota bacterium
GGGTCCAGCGGCGGCGCGCTCTTTGACAGCAACGGAATGGTGATAGGCATCACCACCTATATTCTTCGCAGCGGGCAGAACATCAATTTCGCACTGCCGATTAACTATGTGCGCGGAATGATCAGCGATCGTGTCTCAATAACGCTTGCCGCCCTACCTCGATCCTCCGCCTCAAAGCCATCGGCGCCAGCCGCGCCAAGTGAGGTTGTGGCCAGCGTTCCTGCAGATGCAGAGATCAATCCTGCATCGCGACGCCGGCTTGGTCGAGTTGCTCATGAGCCCATGTTTACCAGATCGGATGAGGCGTTCGCCCTTCTCTCTCGCCTTGTCGAAGGAATCGGACTCTATCGACTAGCGGATGTTGAAGATGTGACCCGTACGGCTCCACCCGTCAAGATCGCCGAGACGGCTGTCAGCGAACAATACACGATCAAGTACCTGAGCTTTCATCAGGGACTTGCCATGAATTTTCGCAAGCCAGACGGTCTTCTCCAGAGCGTCGAATTATTGGTCAATTGGTCCCTCGATGAGCTCGAGCGGACATACGGAACCAAACACAAGAAGCGCACTATCGATGGCGAACCGGCACTCGAGTTCAAGAAGACTGATGATAAGAAACAGGTCTACGCCTTCCTCAACGCCGACGGCAATGTTCGCGCTGTTCGCTTCATAAAGGTAAAGTAGCCAGGACTGCCGCCTAACCCCCTTTATAGAAGAAATACATCACCTGTCTTCTCGGTCCTCCAAAGCCAAAGAATGACCGAGGAAGCACGTACCCTCGCAAAAGGAATTCCTGTCGATAGAGGCTCTCGTAGCCCGCCTCGGTGAAGTCAGACGCATTCAGACCCTGCCACTTCGGGCCAAAACGCTCGTCCCAGAACACAAGAGTCCCGGCAGGCATAGAGCGTAAGGCCTGGAGATCGCGTTCCCTGTTGCCCGTGAATGTCAGGTTTTCCCACGGGTCACGGTCGAAGACAATACACATATATGCCTGACTCCAAAGCAGCTTCTGAATCATCCGTGGATTCTGTTCATACCAGCGATGCATCTCCGCGACAGCACGCGTGTCTCTGATCCACTCGGCGCCATCGAAATACGCAAAGCAAAGACCTGCGGAGAGGATTAGTACCAGTGTCGCCAATGCCGTCTTCAACTTTGGCGACAGCCAGCCGAGCGCCGTGTCCGCCGAATTCCATCCGACCAGAGTAATTACGGCGATGGCTGGAGAGATCGCGACAAAGTACCTGGGATAGCCGGCAGATCCTAACAACCCAAACTTCCGCATCACCGTATGAAGCGCAAAGAAGAGAAGAAAGGTCGAGGTGATCTCGCGCGACTCGCTGCGTCGGAGCAGGGTCCAGAGTCCTGCGAGGAAGGTCGGGATGAGCAGCGGGCCCACTATCTCGGGTAACCGAATCAGAAAGCTCGACCAGGATCCGCTCCCATAAATCGTCCCCGTCAGCGGCCAATTCGATGGCCAGTTGTGAAGGATAAAGGCCGGATCACCGGTGACGAGCAATGCCGCCAGCCACCAAACGAGCGAGCCCGTCGCCAGCAAAGCGAGAGTTGGAATTCTCCGCCACCAGGAGCGCTCGACCCGAGAATCCTTCAATACCCAGAACGCCCAAAGGACTCCGAGAAAGAAGCCCTCCGGGCGGGCGAGTATGAGCAGCGAGGCGAGCAACATTCCAGTTCGAATACGGCCCAGGTAGTGCAGTCGCAGGGCCGTCACGAAGATAAGACCGAAGACCGGCTCGGTCATCGTATCAGCCGAAATGATAAAAAAGGACGGCTGGACAAAGAGGAGCGGAATGGCCAGTTCGGGTCGCTTCAGCCGCAACTCATCCGCCAGCTGAAACGATTGCCAAGCTGTTGCCAACGAGATCGCGACAGTCAACAGCTTTGCCGCAGGATACCCTCCTAGCGCGGGCAGCGCATAGAGAGTAGTAAACAGCGGTCGAGCCCAAACGCCGACAAAGAGTTCCGGGTGCTTCCACGCCCAACGGGCAAAGAGAAAGTGGTAGCCACCGTCCTGTTGGCAGCTGTCCGGGAAGAGGAAGACGAGCGCGACTCCGAGCGTCAAACAGGCCACGAGCCATATCAGCGCGCGATCTTTGTCGCGAAGCTTTGCAATTGGTCCGGAGCTTTCGGGTTTCATTGTGCCGAGCGCACGAAGTAGAGACCGATCAGGCTGGTTGTCCAGATGAACACCGCCAGGGCCCTGATCGGCCAAAGAGGCGTAAAGAGTGCCGTCACCAGAAGAGTGAAGGTAATAGCTACCGCAATCCTCCTCTTCTGTCCAATCGTCAGTCCCTTCTTTTCGCGGAACGCGGCGATGTATGGGCCAAGGATGCGATGCGAGACGAGCCATTCATGCCATCGTGGACTGCTTCGCGCAAAACAGTACGCGGCCAGCAGCAGAAAGGGCGTTGTCGGAAGGATCGGCGTCGGAATACCAACTACACCCAGTCCCACCATGGTAAAGCCTACTGCCAGATAGACGCGGGATTTCAGGCGGGACTGTTGCACACGAGTGATTGTGCTTGCCGATCAGCCGGTTAGGCAAGCGAGAAGGCTGGCACCGAGAAGAGCAGCCTATCTTACGACCTTGATCGGGATGACGACCAGATTCTGAAGAAGAGCCTGATTGTCGTCGATTCCGCGAAAGCCAACGCCTCCGTAAGTGAAGGTGTCATCACTGAAAGTTCCCAGGGGTTGCGGGTCATCGACGCGAGGATTTGACTGAATCGTAATGCGGTGAATGAACTCGACGCCTTTTGCCTCAACCTGTACAAAATAGGAGTCGGCAGGCTTATTGAGCGGCTCCGGATATCGCTTGCTATCCTTCAGAGTACATTCACCCTGTCGGCAGACATAGAAGTTGAACCGCGCCTGACCATCCGTTGCCGGGAGCAGTTGAAACATATAATAGTTCCGCTCGTCCTTGGCCCGCACCACCCAGGATGCACCACGTCCATTGTTGAAGCGAATGTCAAACGACATCTTGAAATCACGATAGACATTGTATGGGCGCTTTTCAGTCGGTGTGCGAAAGAGGCCGACTTGTGGACCGCTGATGAGAAGGCCGCGTCTCTCGAGCTTCCAGTTTTCCGGAACAATCCATTTACTCGATCCAGTCGTAAAATCCTCGTTGCCTTCATTCGATTCGGCGATCGGCGTCAATTCGACCGCGGTGACCGGCTTCCGTTCAGTGAGGGCGAGGGCGACAGGCTGCTCGAGATTCTCGAAGCCATCAAGCGCGACCCGCATTTGATAGGTACCTGGAAGCAGGTCCCTCACGACGAGCGCGCCATCGGGTTGAACTGCGCCTCGGTCCGAGTTGTTGAGGTATACACGGGCGCCTGCTTTAGATCTTACTGTCAGATCGATTGTCGCGAGGCGAAGCTGCGCTGAAGCAGGATTCGATTTACCCGGCTCGACCTTGATCTTCATTCTCCACGGATCAAACGCCGGCTTGGCAACCCCCAGTTCGTGCTCACCTTCAAGCACACGGCCAATCGTCACCTTCCCGTCAACCGGGGAAAGCTTGTACGCAGTCGGGTCAAGAGTCTTCCCATCGAGCGTGATGGTCGAGCCTTCCGGCGCGCCTCCGATGACAATCTCGCCGTACTTAGGGAGGAGAAAATCCGAAATCGGCTTAACTTCACCCTTTCCGATCGTGATTGTTTCTTCGCGAGATTTGTAGTCGGGATGAGTCGCGCTCAGCAGATAGCTGCCTGGCTGAAGCTTCGAGAGGGTGAGGGTATTGTTCTGTTCCGTGAGGGTGAATGAGAGTGCCGTGCCCTTGCGATTTCGGATGACCGGCGTCAGCTTGACTGCCGCGCCGGGTACCGCGAACAGAACGATCGATCCCGTAGCCGTATCGAAAAAGCGCGCTCGCGCCACCTGGTCCAGATTCGTCTTTGCGCTTCCCGTCGTTTCAAACTGATCCGCCTTGACGCCGGTGCCAACGAGTTTGCCGCTGCCACTCGACTTTGGCTCTTCCTTGCCGCCCCTGACTCCGGTCGCGCCGGTACCGACGATCTTTCCGCCCTGCC
>JBDTUW010000499.1:0-4051 GCA_040007555.1 Acidobacteriota bacterium
AAATGTTTATAGCGCGAACTTCTCGGAAGAACCAGAGCTCCGTAGGAGCGACACCTATTCAGACGTTGGCGGCACTATTGCAGGGTCATGATTTAGCGTTTGGGCTGTAGACGCAAGAAAGAACCTGTTAGGATTCACCATGACCAAGACATATTTGCTCGGAGGAGATTTAGAGAAATGAGATCACGGACGATTTTTTGCGCCAGCATCATGATCCTGACGGTTGCTTCGCTTGTTTTTGGACAGGCAAAGAACGAGAAGGGATTTAAAACCATTTTTGACGGCAAGACATTCAACGGGTGGAAGACCGCGGAGGAGCATCAGGACGCCTGGACGATCAAGGACGGCGCCTTTGTCGCACACGGGGAGCGCAGCCATCTTTATTATGTCGGAGACGACAAGCCCTTCGTCAATTTCGAGCTCAAGATCGATGCGATGACGGAGCCGGGCTCGAACGGCGGCATTTACATTCATACCCAGTATCAACCGATTGGCTGGCCAAAGTATGGATACGAGGTGCAGGTCAATCAGACTCACGGGGACTGGCGAAAGACCGGCAGTCTCTATTCGGTGATGGATGTGAAGGAGCAGTTCGTCAAGGATAACGAATGGTATACCTACGACATCATGGTCAAGGGCAAGCACATCACGATCAAGGTCAACGATAAGGTAGCCGTTGATTGGGAAGAGCCGGCTGATCGACAGCCCGGAACGGACTTTACGAGGATTCTCGACAAGGGAACGATCGCGTTGCAAGCTCACGATCCGAAGAGTGTCATCAGCTATAAGAACATTCGGATTAAGCGGCTGGATTAGTCTAGGCGGCGCTTACAATCGCCAATGAGAAATCCGGAAATCCGATTTCCGTGTGGGGCTCGTAGTTCTGAGATGTGACGTCGTGGTCGTGCTTTCCAGCGATCGGACGGTGCCGCACCTCAGGAAAGTACGAGCCCTACACTCATGCAAATCCTCATCAGTATCCTCCTTTACTTCGCCGCAGCGCATCGCCCCGAATGGGGCAGCAATCCAATAGCCCAAGGGCAACGCCCTGGGTATGCGCTCCCCAGAGTCTCAAGCCGCAACGCGGCGACGATCCGAGACGTCGGACCATCACCCCGGTGGGGTTATTTCAAATCAATGTGACGCGTTACCCAGGGCGTTGCCCTTGTTAGATGGTTGCCCCATTCGGGGCGCATTTAGGACCTTTTGACTCGAGGGCGACGAGAAAATGTCCACGCTCCAGAGCGCTATGGAAACACAGGGCCGTCACAGATATTGACCAGCGAGTCTTCCGAGTATACTTTCGTCGGGCATCGGGGCCGGGGCGCCAACCTCACGTCAACGGGAGACAATCTGTGAACAGTGAAAATGCTGGTGCGGTTAAGACATCTCTCGTGCTCGCATTCGTCGCATTGAACCTGACAGTTGGTGGCCTCGTCTCCTGGTTGAAGCTCCCGGTCTATCTCGATTCTCTTGGCATCGTCATGGCGACGATTCTGCTGGGATGGCGATATGGAGTGCTCTGCGCCGTCCTGACCTGCTTTCTGGGTTTTTTCGGCCGCCCCTACCTTCCCTTCTACACTCTGACATCCGTAGCGATTGCCGTGACAGTTGAGCTACTTCGACGGCGGAATCTTTATCGCAACGTCGGGACGACGATCATCTCGGGTTTGATTGTCGCCATCGTCGCGGCGATCTTCTCGGCGCCGGTCACTGCGGTGGTCTTTGGTGGAGTCACAGCAAGCGGCTCGGACCTTGTGACCGCCTTCTTTAGGGGCACTGGGCGCAGTCTGATCCAGTCGGTTTTCATTTCAGGGCTATCATCAGAGCCGGTCGACAAGACGCTGGTAGCGCTCGTCACCTTCTTCAGTCTTCGCGGTTTGCCGCAGCGATTTCTCACCAACTTCAGCTTGCGAGGGATCAGTGACAAGTGAGACTCCGGAGCGGCATTCGCGCAATCTGACGATTCTCATTCTGATACTCTTCTTCTATGTGGTGTGCGCCTACGCGCCTGCCTTTGCCGGGCTGACCTCGATCAGGATCAACTCGTGGGAAGTCGCGATCGGCTACTGGGTCCTGATCGGCCTGGCCCTTCGTAACTGGGGGTTTCTCGCAACGCAGACCTTTTCCCTCCTCGCATTCGGTGTCGTCCTGACCATCCTTCAAAAAGTCACTTTCGCGATCAGCTACGAGATGGTCAGGGAGACGACGGGCAGCCTGAGTCTGCCGGTGGTGATCCTGCTCTTTGTCGTTGGGCCCGGAATCTTCTTCAGCTTTAACTTTGATCCATATGGTCTGGTGAGGGAACTGCCGCGCATCGCCAATGTCCGAGCGACGGCCCATTTGTTGCTCATGTTATCGGCCGGGGAGATGTTTCAGGCGCGGTTCTCCGAGGTGTCTGAAAATCTCATGGTGCGCGGCGTCAATGTCGCGAGTCGCGCGCGGCGGTTATTGAGCGTACCAACCTTCCTGCCTCCTCTTCTCATGGCGTTGATACAGGAAGCGGCATACAGGCACAGTTACACGGCGATGCTTGGCTGCCCTCCGGATAGGTTTCCAAAGCAGCGGGCGCGAACGAGAGTATCCCTGCCGCAGAAGCTGGCGCTCGTCGTTGCGATCGTGCTGCTCCTCCTTAGTCCACTGATATGAGCTGGAATCTTCTACTGACCGATAATGTCGATCAGATCGACTCGGAATCTGAAGGGCTGGTGGAAAAGTGCAGCCAGCACTTTGGAAGGGAATTCGCAGTCTATCGGCCGCTGCCGTTTGTAGATCACACTGGGTTCACGGAGACCGTCCGGGAGGAGATCGAGTTCGTCGTTGAGGCCCAGCACTCGTCTGAGGGTGCGTATCTTGTGGCGCATGAGTTCATCAGCCAGTGGCGTTTGGGAGACATCTCCAGTCAGCGCGTAGTCCACCTCTCGGGTGGCTGGAGAAAGTTCCTTGGAGTCGCGCTCTTTGCGAATCGGAAGGCTCCCGCAAAATGCTTTCTTGACGTCATCTCTCATCTTGCCGATGAACGGATCACGATGCTCCTCGAGCAGTTAAGCAGACAGAAGAATGAAGTAGTGGTCTTTTGTGAATACGATTCTCAGCTTATCTTTGACATGGCGCCGACTCGCTTCTCACTACTGATGGAAGGCGCAAGCGGCGTTGAAAGGATAGATCGCTTTCCCACCACGGGAAAAGTCGCGCTTCATTCTAACTATGAGCATCCTTGAGGCCTCAGGCATTCACTTCAGACACTCTGCCTCGGGGCGTTGGATTCTGAGAGGCCTTTCCCTGCAGTTGGAGAGCGAGACTGCGATCATCATCGGAGACAATGGAAGCGGCAAATCAACTCTCGGCCGCTTGATCGCTGGTTTAAGCAAAGCGGAGACAGGGCGCGTCGAGATCGACGGGCGCGAGGTCACTTCGATCAACGTCTCGGCGAGACCGGGGCATGTCGTCTATATGGGCCAGACGAGTTATTTGCAGTTCTTTCGCTCGTCGATTCAGGACGAAATACGTTTCGCAGCACGGCTGGTCGGAAGGTCAGAGGCGGAGACGGAAGTTGCATACGCGAATTTCAGCCTTCCCGAGGATCGCAGTCTCAAACCAATGGACCTTGCTTATCCGGCGATGTGGCGTCTGCAACTCTTTCTGCTCGCGGTGGTCTTCAGTCCGTCGGTTCTTTTTGTCGACGAGATCGTTGCACCCGGTGCACGCGCGCAGATCGATGCTCTGACGGCAGTCATTGATGAACGCTCAAGAAAGAGGCAGGTGACGATTCTTGCGTACCAGCGGATGCTGCCAATTGACGGCATTCGTCGGTTCGATTTGCGCGATGGCCAGTTGTTTGGGTAGTGGTCAGTGGTCAGTGGTCGGTGGTTGTAGTCGGTGGTCGGTTGTCAGATGGCTGAGACTGTTCGTAGTACCGACTTTAGGCGGATGCCTTCGTGCTGACAGCCGCTGCACCGAGGTGCAGCGAGGCACCACGAAGTGGTGCAAGTCCTCTAGCCCAGTGCGTGAGCGCTGGGTCGAGTTGCCCTCTCCAAGCAAGCGCCGAAGG
>JBDTUW010000500.1:0-4040 GCA_040007555.1 Acidobacteriota bacterium
CAGGCGTCGTACAACGGAGGCTGGGCTTCCTATCATGCAATGCAGGTGAAGCTGGAGCGCCGCTTCTCCGACGGCTTGTACCTCCTCAACTCGTTCACCTGGTCGAGGTCGATGGACAACGCTGCCGGACACCTTGAGGCGACGTCCGGCGACAACTCGCGCGGTAACATCAAGAACCTCGCCAACGACAAAGGCCGATCAAACTATGATCAGCCCTACAACAACACCACCAGCGTCGTTTACGACCTGCCATTTGGTAAGGACCGCAGGTTCGCCTCGGGCCTTCCGGCCGCCGCCGATTACGTACTTGGTGGCTGGCGCTTGACGCTCATCAACGCGCTGACGAGCGGGTTGCCGGCCAATCTCACGTACAGTCCGGCATCAGCGTTCCAGGTAGGTTCTTCGCTGACGTATCGTCCGAACCAGGTGCTGGCGGACTTATACACACCTGAGGGTCAACGGGACCCGAGCAACTATCTGAACATCCTTGGCGTCACGGTGCCGACTGACCGCTCGCAGCCGTTTGGCACCGCTGGACGCAACACGGTGCGCGGGCCGAGCTTCTGGCAGTCGGACCTTGGTTTGCACAAGGCCTTTCCGATCTGGGGTGAAAACACCCGGCTCGAGTTCCGAATGGAAGCGTTCAATCTCTTCAATCGGAGCAACTTCCAGGCGCCCGACGCCAACGCGTCGAACATTCGTATCGTCAATGGCGCCCCGGCGCTTGGCGGTAACTACGGCAAAATCACTGCCACTTACCCGGCACGACAGATTCAGTTTGCGCTGAAGCTTCTGTTCTAGTGTTCTTTATCAATGCCCGCGGACTGAGCATACTCAAGGGGAGCTATATCTCGTCCGCGGGCATCACTTTATCCCCGCCTTAACTAACTAAGTTCCGCGCAAGAAACAAGAAGGAGTAGATACCGATGAGGTTTAAGTCTGCCTGTCTGCATTTAGTCGTCCTTTTCTCGCTGGCCGTCACCGCGATGGCCCAGGGAAAAACCGAGAACGTCATCGTCATCACTCTTGATGGCGCGCGAACGCAGGAGATATTCGGCGGTCTTGACCTCGACATTCTAAAGGACAAAACACGACGCGGAAAGGTAGAGGATTCGCCACTCTATAAGAAATACTGGGCGGAAACCGCAGAAGAGCGGCGTCTCAAATTGATGCCCTTCTTCTGGGGAACCTTGATGAAGGAGTACGGCTCGATTGCCGGCAATCGCCAGCTTGGAAGCTCCGTCATGACCACCAACAAAATGTGGTTCTCGTATCCGGGTTATTCAGAGATCCTCACCGGTCAGGCACACGACGACGTAATTAACAGCAACGATCGGAAGCGCAATCCCTATCCCAGCGTGCTTGAGTTTCTAAAGAAGAAGTTGAAGCTCGACTCGAGGCAGGTGGCATCATTCGGGTCGTGGGATGTCTTCAACTGGATCGCCGAACACGAGGAGGGCGCGATCACGATCAATGCGGGCCACGAACCCTACGATCATGGAGACGCGGAAATTCGCGTCCTTGCAAAGCTTCAGAACGAGAAACTCAGCCCGTGGGACAGCGTCAGATTTGACTATTTCACGGTGCGCTTCGCGTTAGCGCATCTCAAGGCCTACCAACCGCGCGTGATGCATATCGCACTTGGCGAAACGGACGACTGGGCGCACGACGGCGAATACGGGCAGGTCCTCAATTCGCTGGAGCGAAATGACAGGCAGTTCAAAGAGCTGTGGGAGTTCCTGCAAAGCTCATCGCGCTACAAGGGCAAGACCTCCATCATCTTCACCACCGATCACGGACGCGGCAACACGATTAAGGACTGGACCGACCACGGCGAAAAGGTGCCTGAAGCACAGTACATCTGGATGGCCTTCGTCAGCCCGGACGTCGCATTGCGAGGCGAATGGCGCAACACAGATACGATTTATCAGAATCAGGTCGCGGCGACGCTCTGCAAGCTTCTCAACATCGATTACGCCGAGAACAATTCACAGGCAGGCAAACCTGTCGCCAGGCTTTTTGGCAAATGACGCAGCGCCGTTTGAGAACGGCGGGAGCGTTGTTTTGATGCTAACGAGCAAAATAGCCGAGCAAATATCTGTTCGCTATACTCCAGCTGCCCTAAGAACTCCAGCTCGTAGGAGCACTCGAGTTAGGCATTTTCTTCGCCGCGGCAGCGGCGAGACTTAATACGTCGTGGTGCCATAATCCAGACGGGCGTGATAATTCGGATCAGTGTCGCTCCTGCGAGAGGGATCGATGTTGTCGCCCCGCAGGGCCTCCACAAAATGCCAAAGTTTTCGTCGCCTGACTGACACTCACAAACTGACAACTGACAATTCCCTCCTCCCCTCAACTTGACGGGCAAATGGTGCGCGATCGTGCGCATCCGAAAAGATGGACCTGCCCGACCGATTGCGCCACTGTTTCTCAATCCAGGGAAACCTGAGCCATTGCTGGTATGCACCTGGTGGCAGTGCTAGAATCCCGCCGAGTCCCGTGGCTCGGGCGCCGCCGAAATCCGGATTTTCTCTCCGGTCACCTATGACTACGAAGAAGCTCGACGAACACACAAGACCCATCAACCAGCTCGGCACGTCGCCAAATCTGGCAATGCCGGGAAAGGAAGATAGCTACCTTGGCCTGACGCTCAAAGACCGCTATCTGGTCGAGAGCGAGCTGGGCCATGGCGGCATTGGCGTCGTTTATCTGGCGCGCGATACTCAGCTGCTTGGCCGACTGGTCGTGATCAAGGTTTTGCTCGAAGAGGCCAGCGCCTCAATGAACAATCCCTGGTTCAGAAGAAAGTTCGAGCAGGAAATCGAAGCGTTGGTGCGCCTTGATCACCCCGGCGTCGTCAACGTTCTGGATGTCGGAGCGATGCCCGATGGCAAGCCTTTCTTCGTCATGCAGTATGTCGAGGGAACGAACCTTCGGGCGATGATGGGTAAAGAGCCGATGCCTCTCGCACTAGTTTCCGATATCGTGCGGCAACTCGGTCAGGCATTGAGCGCCATTCACGACAAGGGCATCATCCACCGCGATCTGAAACCCGAAAACATCATGATCCAGAACCTGAGCGATGATCAGCTTCAGGTAAAGATCATCGATTTTGGTATCGCTACTGTGAAGGACTCGCAAGTTTCGGGGCAGGGCGAAAAGACAAAAGTTGCGGGAGCGCTGCCATACATGGCCCCCGAGCAGCTTCGCGGATCTCCGGAAGTAGCGAGCGACATCTGGTCCCTGGCCGTGACCGCCTACGAGATGCTGACAGCGCGCTTGCCGTTCTACGCTGAGACCCTGGTACACCTCTACGAATTGCAGGGAGTCGGCGTCGGAGCGAAGCCGAGCGCGCTTCGACCGGAACTACCAGCTGGCGCGGAGGCCGCGATCCTCAAGGCGCTGTCGTACAAGGTGGAGGATCGGCACGCCCGAGCCCGGGACTTCGGTGAAGCATTCGCGCGGGCAATGACAGAGGAGAGGATGCCGCCAGCTGGACGTCCTGCGGCAACCCCTGTGGCCGAGGCCACCACCTCGCTGGCGCCGGAAATCGCGCATGTTCTTTTTATGGATCTCGTTGGCTATTCAAAGCTGCCGATGGATGACCAGGCGACTCGACTCAGAGAGCTGACCGAGATCGTGCGCAAGACTTCTGCCTTTGAACGCGCGCAAAGGAAGGACAGAGTGTTAAGTCTCCCGACGGGAGACGGCATGGCTCTGGTGTTTTTTGGTGACCCTTCAGCGCCTGTCGACTGCGCTATAGATGTGTCGAAGATACTTAAGCTTCGCTCAGATCTACCCTTGAGGAGCGGGATTCACAGCGGTCCTGTGTATCGCGTCGCCGATATCAACCTCAATCGCAATGTGGCCGGAGGTGGCATCAATATCGCGCAGCGTGTCATGGATTGTGGAGATGCGGGGCACATCCTCGTCTCCAGTACTTTTGCTGAAATGCTGCGCGAGCTTGGCCGCTCATCGCATACCCTGCATGACCTGGGCGAGCACCAGGTAAAGCACGGGCTAAAAGTTCACCTCTTCAA
>JBDTUW010000501.1:0-4040 GCA_040007555.1 Acidobacteriota bacterium
CTTGTCGTCGCTTTACTTTTTGAGGCTCGGAACACGTCGAAATCCACATATTCCTGACAGGGCGCGGGCGCTTCCGGGCGCAGTTGTTGACAGCCACGCTGCAGGCTCGCATACTCCAGACGAACGCTTTTGATGGACGGGGGCAGCGGAGACGATGATAACTTCAGGCTTGGAAGTTCTGCTGGCTGAACGACTCAGCCTCCTCGAAGGCAAGCGCGTTGGTCTCATCTGCAACCCCACCACGGTCGATCGCCACTACCGTCACGCCGCGGATTCATTTCATTCTCATCCGGATATCAATCTGACCGCCCTTTTCGGCCCGCAACACGGCATTCGTGGCGAGACTCAGGACAATATGATCGAATGGGAGAGCTTTCGTGATCGCCGCACCGGCGTCATGTCGTTCTCCCTGTACGGAAAAGAGCGACAGCCAACCGCCGAAATGCTCGCAGATGTGGACGTCCTGGTCTTTGACATCCAGGACGTTGGAACGCGGGTTTACACGTTCAACTACACGATGGCCCTGGCGATGACGGCGGCTCAGCGCGAAGGCAAGCGGTTCATCGTTCTCGATCGGCCCAATCCAATCGGTGGACATTGGATCGAGGGCAGTTTGCTCGAACCCGGCTGGGAGTCATTTGTTGGTCTTTATCCGATCCCGATGCGGCACGGTATGACCGTTGGGGAGCTCGCCCGAATGTTCAATCAGCGTTTTGGGATCGGCTGCGATCTGACTGTCGTCCCAATGGCCGGCTACGACCGGAGCATGTGGTTTGACCAGACGGGCGCACCCTGGGTTATGCCTTCACCTAACATGCCGACGCCAGAAACAGCAATCGTCTATCCCGGCACCGTCTACGTCGAAGGAACCAGAATCAGCGAGGGTCGCGGCACAACGCGGCCATTTGAGATCAACGGCGCGCCGTATGCAGACGCCTTTGAGCTGGCGGAAGCCCTCAACCAGCTGCAACTTCCCGGGGCGTATTTCAGGCCACACAGCTTCCAGCCGACGTTCCAGAAGCACGCAGGTAAGTTGTGTCACGGGGTTCAGATTCATGTTCTTGATCGACTTGCGTTTCGGCCCGTAATGACGGGGGTCGCGCTGATCAAAATGATTCACGATCTCTACCCGGACGAATTTGAGTGGCAACAGCCGCCGTATGAATACGTCTACGACAAGCTCCCTTTTGACGTCATTGCCGGGTGCGGCAGACTGCGGGAAAAGATCGAGAGTGGTCTCTCGATCTGGACGATCGCGGAAAGCTGGCGGGATGACGAGACGGCGTTTGCCGAGGCCCGCCGCGAGTTTCTGCTCTACTAGGTTAACCGCTGGCAATGCTCAAAGCGTCCCTTAAACGCGCGCGCGTTTTCGGGCCTTTCAACTCCGATGGCAGCGAATGCAAACTCAAAGAACGTAGATGATGGCCGGGGATCAGGCGTGGTCCACGATCATTCGGATCATAGTCACACGCGAGGCGCGTCTCAGAAGCTGCTGCTTTCCGTCCTTCTGCTGACCTTCGCCTACATGCTTGCCGAGGCCATCGGCGGGTATTACACGAACAGTCTGGCTCTGGTCTCGGATGCTGGTCACATGTTGACGGATGTGGCGGCGCTGGCGCTTTCTCTACTTGCGATAAGGTTCGCTTCGAGACCGGCGACGCCGCGCAAAACATATGGATTCTATCGACTTGAGATTCTGGCTGCGCTCGCCAATGGGGTAACGCTGCTACTGCTGGCGGCATTGATTTGCCGCGAGGCCTGGCAGCGTTTGCAGAGACCCGAGCCGGTTGATGCCTGGCCATTGATATGGATCTCAATCGGTGGGCTCGCGGTCAATATCGTCTCGGCGTGGCTGCTTTCACGGTCAGGAACAGAGAATCTCAATATTCGTGGTGCTCTTCTGCACGTCTTTGGGGACCTGCTTGGTTCGGTGGCAGCGATCCTCTCCGGGATTGCCATCATTTGGCGCGGCTGGATGTGGGCTGATCCGTTGATCAGCATCATGATCAGTCTCTTGATCATCTATAGCGCCTGGCGGCTGGTATCCGATGCGGTCAATGTCCTGCTCGAGGGCACGCCTTCCCACATCAATGCTGCCAGTGTTGAAAGCGCGATTAAGACAGTCAAGGGCGTGCGCGAGGTGCACGACCTGCACATCTGGACGATCACGTCTGATCGACATGCATTGACAGCACATGTAGTCATCGACGATCTGAGCGAGGGATATCGCATTCTCAGAGAACTGCGCGCCTTGCTCGGCGAGCGCTTTGCGCTGACCCACTCCACCATCCAGCTTGAAGACCCGTTTTTCTCGGCGGTGGTCGCGGTCAGGATCACCCGGACCGGTGAGCTGCCCGATCTGAAAAAATGAGACTTATCCTTTCCCTGCTTCTTATGCTCACGATCCAGGCCAGTCTTGATTCCCAGACCGCGGCGGATCTGGCGCTCGTCAACGGCCGCATTTGGACTGTCAACGAGCGGATGCCGGAGGCTCATGCCGTCGCGTGCCGCGGTGGACGCATCATCGCCGTTGGTACCAATGCCGAAGTGAGACGGCTGGTAGGTCCTCGGACACGTGTTGTCGACTTGAACGGGCTGAGAGTTGTCCCCGGTTTCAATGACGCGCACGTCCATTTTCACGATGGCGGGCGAGGACTCGCGAGCGTGCAGCTACGCGATGCGCGCAGCCCGGAAGAGTTTCGCGACCGCATCGCGGCGTTCGCAAGCAAACTGCCGAAGGGCAGATGGATTACGGAAGGGAACTGGGATCACGAGAATTGGCAACCACCGAACCTTCCGACAAGGCAGTTGATCGATTCGAACACGCCCGACAACCCCGTCTTTATCAATCGGCTTGACGGTCACATGGTGTTGGCGAACTCGCTGGCACTAAAGCTCGCGGGAATCACCCGCGAGACGGCGGATCCCGCGGGCGGGAAGATTGTGCGCGACTCGAATGGAGAGCCGACGGGGATTCTGAAGGACTCCGCCATGAACGCCATCGAGAAGGTGATCCCGGCGCCTGATGAAGCGGAGATTCTCGAAGCGCTTACCGCCGCCATGCGCTACGCGGCGGAGAACGGCGTCACGAGCGTTCAGGATATGTCAGGTGCTCCGGAGATTCTCCGTGCATATCAGAAGTTGCTGGCCCGTGATCGGCTGAGCGTCAGGGTCTACGCCCATCAACCCCTCAGTTCGTGGCAATCGCTCGCGCGGGTGGGAATACGTGCCGGATATGGTAACGATCGACTGCGAATCGGCGGATTGAAGGGGTTTGCCGATGGGTCGCTTGGATCAACTACGGCGCTTTTCTTCGAGCCCTATCTGGATGATCCGAAAACGTCCGGACTCCCAAGCTCTGAGATGATTTCTGAGAGCGAGATGCTCGCGAATATCATCGGCGCGGATAAGGCCGGCTTACAGATTGCGGTACATGCAATCGGCGACAAAGCCAATAAGACGATCCTGGATCTTTTCGAGGAAGTAGAGCGGGAGAACGGTTCACGCGATCGCCGACTGCGGATAGAGCACGCGCAGCACCTCCGTCCGGAGGAGATTGCCCGGTTCGGCCGGCAACATGTCATCGCTTCGATGCAACCCTATCATGCGATCGATGATGGACGATGGGCTGAGAATCGAATCGGCCCGGAGCGGGCAAAGGGAACATACGCCTTTCGTTCACTGATCGACGCTGGCGCGACCCTGGCCTTCGGTTCTGATTGGTTTGTCGCGCCGATGGAACCTTTGAAGGGTATCTATGGCGCCGTAACTCGACGGACGCTTGATGGTAAGAGGCCCGGCGGGTGGGTTCCTGAGCAGAAGATCACCGTTGCCGAAGCAATCCGCGCCTACACTCTTGGTTCGGCTTACGCCAGTTTTGAGGAGAAGAGCAAAGGGTCGATAGAGGTCGGGAAGCTCGCAGATCTGGCAGTGCTCTCAGAGGACATCCTGCGAATTGAGCCTGCCGCAATCGACCGAGTCACCGTCACGATGACGATCTTTGATGGACGGGTGATCTACGAGCGGAGAAGGTAACCCTT
>JBDTUW010000502.1:0-4034 GCA_040007555.1 Acidobacteriota bacterium
CACGATGGGAGTCAGCAGGTGAGGAAGGTCCGAATAAAGGCCCAACTCAAGCCGCTTCGGATCGATCAGTATCAACTTGACCTCATCCGGTGACGACTTGAAGAGCAGCGAGACCAGAATCGTATTGAGCGCAACAGACTTGCCCGCGCCGGTCGCGCCGGCAATCAAAAGATGCGGCATCTTCGCGAGATCGGCGACATAGTTCGACCCATCGATGGTCTTGCCCAGTGCCAAGGTCAGCCGTCCCTGTGAATCACGAAAACGCTGAGATTCAATCACCTCTCGGAGACGAATGATCTCCCGTTTGCGGTTGGGGATTTCAATTCCCACGGTCGATTTCCCGGGTATCCGATCGATACGAATCGACTCAGCTTTCAGACCAAGGCAGAGATCATCAACGAGACTGGTGACTCGTCCATACTTAACACCAGGGTCAAGCTTGAACTCGAAAGTTGTCACCACCGGACCCGGGCTGATCTGCGTGACGACGCCCGCCACGCTGAACTCCTGGCACTTGTCGGTCAGTTGCTGCGCACGATCCCTTAACTCGTTGTCGGCCATCTCGGACCGGCCATCCGAGGCAGTCAGCATCTCTGTGGTCGGCCGTTTGTGTTCCTGACGCAACAGATGCTTAACGAGCGAATTCGCTCTCGCTTCGACTGGTTGCTTGAGCTCAGCTATCGAGCGATTGACCGGAACGCCGACGATTCGCTCGGGAGAAATGCGGCGTCGCTCGGAGGTCTCGGTACCTAAGCGTCGCGGGAGAGAGGCTGCGTTTCGGGCTCCGGCAGTCTCTGCCGAGCTGCCCTCAGGTCCTGCGGGCGTCTCCGACGTTGCCCGATCAGGAACGGCCGCGCCTGCCTCAGCCGCCGCCAAATCTCGATTCTTGAACCGCTCCGCAAGTTTCGATGCGATCCGTCCCGTTACCGTCCTCCCATTGAGCGACTGGGACGCACCATTGGCCGCGGCGTGTACGCTCTCGACACCCTTTGGCTGCTCCGGAACTGGCGCCAGATCGACCTCCTCGGAATCCCCATTCTTCTTGCCAAACCGGGCATCGATCTCATCTCGCAAGGGGACGGTCGTATATGGGGTGGTGATCGTTCGTATCGCTGCCAGTTTCTCGGCTGCCTTTTCCTCAATCCGTAATTCACCCGTCCGCCTTGGACTCGGCGTCGCGTTTATCCCGGTCAAATCGCTGGCGACGGCGGGCGTCCCGTCAAGCTCCAGGCCTACACTGGCGGCGACCTGCGGTGCTGGAGTTGCAACGATTACGGGATCGGGCGAGGTCACGACTTTGGTATCTGCAGGGGTACTCACGGCTGGCTTTTCAGGCTCGAAGAGTTCGGAAAGCCCAAGCGTGGTCAACTTGCTCTTACGGACGACCTTAACGGGAGGTGCTATCTCGTCCGGTTCCTTATCGAGATCGAGGTCTGGCCCGATCTCAGGTGTGCGAGATGTCCGTACTTCGATTGAGGTGGCGCCACTGGAACGCGCGCTGGCACCGGACCTGGCAGCCTCGCGAGCTCTCTCGCGAGCCCTCTCACGTTCATCTTCGTGTTCGTTCCGGCGGGCCTTTTCCGCCTCAACGTTGCGGCGCTCTCTTTCGATCTCGCGCATCTGGCGCCAGGATCTGAACCGCTCGCTGAGCGTCCTCAGAACTCCAGCCTCCTGCTCGCGCGGCGAGAGTCTCATGAGAAGAGCGACCAGGGAGAATGGCGTTGCCAGAATCAGACCGCTCAGAAAAATTACGCTCAGGACAATCGCTGAGCCCGGTATATTGAGAAAGCGTGTCAGCCCGTAGTCTGAGTCGCAAACAAGCAAGTGCCCGAGCCATCCACCCGAATGAAATGAGTGCCGAAAAGAGCTCCCGTTGGCGCAGCCCTCGGCAAGAGAGAGCAGTCCGGTAAGCGCGAATCCCAGCAGACCTAAGCCAAAGCCCTTGAGCCCCGAAAAACTCGGCCGCGGATCGATAAGTCTCCACCATGCCAGAGCGAACAGGGCGAACGGCACGATCAGGGCGGCATAGCCAAGCGCCTGGTAGAGCCCATCGCCGAGCAGCGCCCCGACTGGTCCGATCCAGTTGTGGGCTTTTGTTTGCGGACCCGATGCATTCCAGGAAGGATCGGTGGGATCGTAGCTGATCAGCGCCAGCAGAAAGACGATGCCCAGTCCAAAAAAGACCAGTCCGGCAATCTCGTTAAAGAGCTTGCGGGACTGATTCGAGCCGGGAGTCCCTGCGCTCTTCCGGCGAACGACCTGATCTCTTGCCATAACAGTCTCGGACCTATGCCGGTGCGGTTCGTTTCGCGAGCAGGTACTCCTTAATAAAGGAGTCCAGGCCCCCGTCGAGGACCGCGTCGACATCGCTTGTTTCGTGCTTAGTTCTTACGTCCTTGACCAGTCGATACGGGTGCAGCACGTAGTTTCTGATCTGCGAGCCGAATGAAATATCGCGTTTGGATTCAGCAAGGCGATTGGTCTCCGCCTGCTTCTTCTCCATTTCCTGTTCGTAGAGGCGGGACTTCAGCACTCGCATCGCCACTTCCCGATTCTGATGCTGTGAGCGCTGGTTCTGGCAGGTGACGACGATTCCCGTGGGAATGTGCGTAATCCGAACCGCAGAATCCGTCGTGTTGATATGCTGACCACCCGCCCCAGTTGCGCGATAGGTGTCCACGCGCAGGTCCTTCTCGAGAACCTCTATCTCGATGTCTTCATCGATCTCAGGTGTCACAAAGACCGACGCGAAGCTGGTCTCCCGACTCTGTCCAGAGTTGAACGGAGACATGCGTACAAGACGATGCACCCCGGCCTCGCCCGAAAGCAGACCGTACGCGTAGTCGCCCTCTACTCGAAAGGTCGCCGACTTAATGCCGGCCTCTTCACCCGCCTGTTGATCAATGAGTTCGGCCTTGAATCCCTGGCGCTCTGCCCAGCGGAGGTACATGCGCAGCATCATCTCCGCCCAGTCCTGCGCGTCGGTGCCCCCGGCACCAGCATTGATCGCGACGATCGCGTTCCGGCCGTCATTCTCGCCACCGAGCAGCATTTGAGTTTCACTGTCGGCTACCGTCTGTGAGAGCCTTCCAATGGTCTCTTTCAGTTCGCTCGCAGAGCCTTCGTCCTCACCGGCAAATTCGAAGAGAACTTCGACATCCGCAACCGTGCTGGCCTGCTGTTCAGCTGCCGTGATGACGCGCTCCAGCCGCGAACGCTGTTGTAGCACCTTCTGCGCCTGTTCCTGATTGCTCCAGAAGTCGGGCGTTGAGGCCTCTGTCTCCAGCCTCTCCAACTCGCTACGCTTCGAGTCGATGTCAAAGAAACCTCCGCAGCTCTGATACCCGCTGCTTCAGATCCTCGTACTGCTCCCGCAGCTCAAGCAAGACCATGGCGTCAAGCATCTCGTAACTCCTTCATTCATGCTAGCCGTTTAGTGTGCCTTAGCTTAACACAAAGTTGAAGTAATATGGCACCCACAATTCTCAGGGCGAAGTCGGTTTTTGGTTGGTCGGTCAGAAGTAGATGAGGGGCACTGGCGAGGATGCTGGATCGCCCTCAGAAATACTCGGTTTGGGGTCACCAGGGTGCCACGGCGGGGTGTTCCAGGGAGCAAAGATCTGATCCGATGGGATCACTCGTGAAACAATTATCTTTCTCGAGAAGTGAACGGTTTGACCTTGAACGATGCCCGTTGGGGAACAAGAAGACTCGCGCGAAGGCCGTGGGGTGCGGGCTTCGGAAGGCGGGCAGGGACAAGCCCCGCCCCTACGGCCTTCGCGTGAGGGTTCTTCACTTCAGGCGACCTCGACATATTCACCGAAAACACGTCTCAGGCAGTCAGCGATTTCTCCCAGGGTGGCGTAAGCCTCAACGGCGTCGATGATCGGCGGCATGAGGTTGGCGCCCGACCGCGCGGCCGCTTCGACCCGATCAAGGGCCGCCAGGGTCTGCTGACTGTTGCGCTCCGAGCGCACACGCTGGAGGCGTTCAATCTGACCGCGTTCGATCGCCGGGTCGATCTTCATTGTCGG
>JBDTUW010000503.1:0-4031 GCA_040007555.1 Acidobacteriota bacterium
TCGCATGCACATTGTCAGGGGTCTCCCAATCCTGACTCTGATACTTGCCGCCGTTGCAGGTGACGCGGTGCGGTCCATCCGATCCAGTGATCCACATCGCAACATCCAGCCAGTGTGGACCAATGTCGGTCATGAGGCCGCCCGCGTAGTCCCAGTACCACCGCCACCCCGAGGCTCGTTTGGCGTCATATGGTCTCTTGGGCGCTGGACCGAGGAACCGAGGCCAGTCGATCAGTTCCGGGCTGAAGAGCGACTTATCGGCGCTGCGTTTGATATACGGATCGACAGGTCGATACCGGAAATCCCAGATGCGGACCATTCTGATTGGCCCGATCGCACCGGAGGCGACCAGGTCGTGCGCCTTCTTGAAGTGCTCGCCGCTTCGCCGCTGATTACCAACCTGGACGATTTGCTTTGAACCCTTAATCTTCTCGACGATGTCCTGTCCTTCCTCGATGGTCCGCGCCAGCGGCTTCTCGACATAGGCATCCTTGCCCGCACGGACTGCGTCGAGCAGTATCTGCCGGTGCAGGTGATCAGGTGTTGCGATGATTACTCCGTCGATATCCTGACGCGCGAGCAGGTCCTGATAATCAACGTATGTCTTCTCGACGGGTGCGGTGAGGGATTTCTGCGCCAGATCGAGCAATCCACGATTGACGTCGCAAAGGGCCACGATATCCGCGCCCAGCTTCTGCGCCGTTGCGAGACGCGACGCGCCCCGGTCACCGGGCCCGATTCCTCCCAGGCGGATCCGGTCATTCGCCCCGACGATTCGCTGGTAAGACTTTGCTGGTAGGCTCGTGGTCGTGAGGGCAGCCGCCCCCGCCAGTCTGACGAAATCACGACGATGAATGTCTTTCCTTTGCCCGGCCATGGTCATTCCTCCATAGTTGATGTGTTGTTCTGGAATTGTAGTGAACCCCACTGGATAAAGCGAGGCGGTGCTGCTATCGTAACAGTAGGAAACCCCCGTTCGAGCGATCAGGTCTGTCAACTCATGCGCAGGTTATTTCCGGTCGTAGTTCTTACAGTCGCCTTCCTTGCGACTCCAGCACGGTCAGTTCAGAACGAGCAAGGGCTTCGTTCGATTGCGACGCAGCGCGACTTCTATGTGGGCGCTACCGTCTCGGTCAGCGCACTCAACGATGACCCTCTGTATCGCGAGACGCTCGTCCGGGAATTCAACACGGTCGTTGCCGAGAACGCCTTCAAGTTCGAAAACCTTCATCCAGACCCGGATCGCTATTACTTCACCGAAGCTGACGCGCTCGTGGCCTTCGCCGAGCAAAACCACATGAAGGTCAGGGGACACACCCTGGTTTGGCACTCGCAGTTGCCCAAATGGATGACTGCGCGAAGGTGGAGCCGGAGCGAAGCGATCGCCCTCATGAGGGACCACATCGAGACGGTCGTCGGTCGTTACAAAGGGAGGATCTGGGCGTGGGATGTCGTCAACGAAGCGATCGACGAAAATCAGAAGGACGGATTTCGCCAGGATTCGTTCTGGTATCGCACCATCGGACCGGATTATGTAAAGCTGGCCTTCCAGATGGCTCGTGAGGCCGACCCCGGCGCGATTCTCTACTACAACGATTTTTCTATTGAGGATAAGGGCAAGAAATCGGAGTTTGTCTTCCGCCTGCTCAGCCGGCTGGAGCGAGAGGGTGTGCCGGTTGATGGAATGGGATGGCAGATGCATATCGCCGCCGGTTTCAAGATCAAGAATGAACACCGGCAGAACGCGGAGCGTCTGGCCGCGCTTGGACTGGAGCTTTCGATCACCGAGCTGGACGTGAGGATCAAGCTGCCGGGGGACGCTGATTCCGAGAGAAAGCAGGCAGAGACTTTCGGTGACGTCGCGATGTTTTGTCTAACGCAGCCTAATTGCCGTGCGCTTGTCCTCTGGGGCTTCACCGACAAGCACTCGTGGATTCCCTCCGTCTTCAATGGTGAGGGGGAAGCGCTGATCTTTGATGAAAGCTACCACCCCAAACCTGCATACACTAGAATCAGACAGGTGTTGGAAGAGGCCGTGAGTGGAGCGCCACGAATAACCAATGCCACATTCGCGGATGGTCTGCTCGTTGTCAACGGAGAGGACTTCGACCACGGTTCGGCGCTCCTCATTGAGGGGCGAATCGTAGCGTCCGGCAGGTCGAGGACAGAGGGTTCATTGACACTGTCACGCGCAGAGAAATTCCTTCCAGCGGGAAGACTATTGCGGCTGCAGGTGCGGAATACGAGTGGGAAGCTCTCTGTCGAACGAAGGTTTACAAGGGAGGATGGGCTCTTGCCCTGAATACGGCTGGAGCTTGAATGAACTCGAGGGCGGCGCGCTTTACTTTGTAGATGCAGAACCGACGATTGCCCCCAGAGTTGAGGCACGATTTCGGGCGAGGGAATGATTGCATTGGATGGGTCTTTTGACTAGTCTTGCGCCTATCAGGAGCAGGACAACGGACGATTGGTACTAGACAAAGGAGAACCGCGATGAAGAACTTTGGGAACAGGATAGGAGTGCCGGGAGGGCTCTTTCTGGCGACTCTGGCCTTTCTTTCGGTAATAGCCACTTCGACTGGGGCTGTCGCGCAGAGAGGTGGAGACCGGGGCGGACGCTCGATCGAGCTTGCGCAGGATGGTGTCCGCACTCGGATCGAGAGGAGCGAGGGAGGTAACGTTCAGGTCTATTTTAATGATGACGCAAACCAACAGTTCCAGTCCAACCGTGAATATCGCGTGACTGGAACCGGCGATGCCTGGAAGGGAAATCGACGGAGAAGCTTCTCCTACTCCGCGACCGTCAGAGAGCGCGACAATAGCGTTTATAGTGTGCGCAACGATTGGCGAAGCGGCTGGGTCACGGACAACAGCGGTGGCGGTGGACGTCCGGGTGGCGGTGGTGGTGGGCGCCCGCCCTGGGATGGCGGTGGACGTCCTGGCGGCGGAGGTGGTGGTCGGCCACCCTGGGATGGTGGCGGCGGTGGGAATGTCGATCGCCCCAACGGTCGGGTGCAGTACTCTGGCCCAATCACCAATGCTGAGACGGGAAAGGTGATGGATGTTGCGGGCTGGAGTCGTGAAGACGGCGCCAATGTGCAGCAGTGGTCCTTCGCAGGGCAGAGGAATCAGCGTTGGGATGTCGTCGATGTCGGGCGTGGTCAATTCGCGATCATCAGTCAGAACAGCGGTCGCGTTCTCGACGTTTCGGGCTTCTCAAATCGGAATGGCGGGAACATTCAACAGTACCGCTGGTCGTCAGCGGACAACCAGCGATGGCGACTCGACCAAGCGGGTAGAGGCTTCGTCCGCATTGTGAGTGTCGGCAGCGGTAAATGTCTGGATGTAGATCAGAAGAGCCGCGAGGATGGAGCTACTATTCATCAATGGGATTGCAATGGCGACCGGAGCCAGCAATGGCGGCTGGGTAACTGAGAGTATTACTCCGATAATTTATTCCAGCAACATTGAAAAAAGGGTCGAGCTTTGACGCCGCGCACGTAACGCGGTTCGAGGGGTTCGACCCTTAAACACTTTGACGCGAATCGAGTTTCACCATGTTTAGGGAGTTCAAAGAGTTCGCAATGAAGGGGAGCGTCATCGATCTGGCAATCGCAGTGGTCATTGGCGGTGCGTTTGGCAAGATCATCGACTCCATGGTCAATGACGTAATTATGCCTCCGATCGGCCTGCTTCTTGGCAAAGTGGATTTCGCCAATCTGTTTATTAACCTGTCGGGGCAGGAAATCGCTTCCCTTGACGCAGCACGAAAGGCAGGCCTTCCGGTCATCGCCTATGGAGCATTCCTCAACACCCTGATCAGCTTCGTCATCGTCGCGATAGTCCTCTTCCTGATCGTGCGATCCATCAACCGCCTCAAACGGGAAGAGTCTCCCGCACCTGTCGAGCCATCAGCTCAGGAGAAGATTCTCGCGGAGATTCGCGACTTGCTTAAGCAGCGCGCTTGACCCGGGGTGTAACCGGTTTGTCGGCCGGCATTCTTATCTGGAACTTGGGGGCACTGTGCCGTT
>JBDTUW010000504.1:0-4019 GCA_040007555.1 Acidobacteriota bacterium
CGGCGAGCGGGCAGGGAACGCGGCGCTGGAAGAAGTCGTGATGGCGATGAAGACCCGCAACGACAAGTATCCGTTTGAGACGAAGATCGTGACGGAGCACCTGTATCCGGCGAGCCAGTTGCTGAGCAGCATCATCACTTTTGGGCCGCAGCCCAACAAAGCGATCGTGGGCGAGAACGCGTTCGCGCACGAAGCTGGCATCCATCAGGACGGTTACCTTAAGGAGCGGACCACGTACGAGATTATGGAGCCACGGTCGGTGGGGGTTCCAGAGTCTCGTCTGGTGCTGGGAAAACATAGCGGTCGGCATGCGTTGTCGCAGCGGTGTGCGGATTTGGGCGTGAAGCTGGATAAGGCGCAGCTCGACGTTATGTATGACCGGTTCACTGAGGCGGCGGATCGCAAGAAGGGGTTGCGGAACGACGAGATTCAGGCGTTGGCCAAGGAAGTTGTGGAGTTGTCCAAGGCCGCGGTCGCGAAGTAATAGCTATCAGTGGCTAATGACGGGCAACTTGTGCCGCGAGATTTTGGGTGGCTTCACCGTAATCATGCACCCACTTGCGAGATCCTCTGAAAACCAAGCAAGCACAGTTTCTACTAAGCGGAAGACGGCGGTGGCGTCTAAACCCTCTTGGCGGATGCGAATGACGGATGGGCCGACAGCGTTGCTGCTGGCTAGAATCGCATGAAAATCGGCATCCAGTGTTAAGACAATTGCTCCCCGTTGACGGGCGTATTCCAGGATTTCGGTGTCTTCAGCGCGCGACATTCCTTGTTCAGAAACGTGCACACAATCGAAACCCGCGTCACGAAATAGTGTCGCTGCATCCCGTGGTACACGCTGATCGAGGACGATTGATATCCTCGGTGGATTCACGCGGTGGATATCTCCGCCGCTCCATCTTCTAGATTTGCGGCTGCGAACGCCAGTGCTTGTCGCACATCTTCAGGTTCTAGTTCAGGATAATTTCGAAAGAGTTCGCCGCGATCTTGATACTGGGAAATGGCCTCTATCACGCGCCGGACGGTGAGGCGCATGCCGCGGATACACGGCTGGCCGTTCATTTGGTTCGGATTCCAAGTAATGCGATCAAGAGTCACAGCGCTCCTATTTTCGCACGGTTGCGATTTCGTGGCGGCTAGCCGAGAATGAGGCCGCCGGTCACCATGTAACGCAGTCTCCAAATAGCGTGGACGCACACTACGGCAAGCCCGGGAATTCAACCTCGGCGGTGCCGCCGCTTTCCACTACGATATTTTGGTCCGCCGCGGCGACGCGTGTTGCTGTGCGTCGAATTGCGCTTAGGCGATAGCGGCCAGGTAGAACGTTGGGGATCGAGAACGTGGAGTCCTTGGCGAGGAGAAACGTTTTCTTGCTGATACCGTCGGCGGTTGTCAGTACGACGGTGAACTCGTCGGGTGAGTATCCCGTGGTAGTGATTTTGCCTTGGATGCGCCCCCTGTTCGCGACCACGATGGGAACCGTTGCTCCGGGGGAGACTTGTCTGAAATCGATGAGCGAAGTGACCGCATAGCAGCCCGTCGATTCGGCCAGCGGGAGGCTGACACCATAGGCCGACGCGGGGAGGTCGGAGAGCGGCAACGCGACACCGGCTTCCAGTTTTTTGGTGTTGGTGCCGACACCCAGGTACTCGATGGGGGTCAAAGTCAGTTGCACGGAGGAGGGGCAGTTCTGAGGCGCCTGATAGCTTAGTTTGGCGTCCACGGCGGGGCGGGCGGAGAGCGTGACACCGTTGAGGTCCTGGGAAACGGTCACGGTGGTTTCGGCAAAGGCCAGATCGATCCGCTTTTTGTTTGCCGGATCATTGTCGGCAGTCTGCGCAGCCTCCAGCTGCTTCATGATGGCGGCCTGATTGTCGGCGTTCACCGCGATTTGCCCGGAGTTGATTTGATCCAGGAGGTTGCTGACCGCCGTAGGAATCTGACGCGAGGCCACGATCTTATAGGTGCCGGGGGCGACGTGATCAAACTGAAACTCCTTGCCGGGTTGTGCGGTGGAACTGGCGAGAGGGATGCCGACGAACTCGGCGACCAGGGAAACGCGATAGGGCGTATCGGGGCTGGGGCCGGTGACGGTGCCGTGGATGTTGAAGAGCGGTCCACTGTAGCCTTTGAGATCGATGTTGGTATGTTGTTCGCCGCTGCGGATGGCAAGAACGGCGGGACTCTTTCCCGAAGGGTAATATTCCGCGGTGTTGCCATGCGAGGTGTCGGCGATGCCGCTGTTGGGAACATCGGCGGTGGAGCGGGCGTTGCCTGCGAGTGCGAGCACGACGTAGTCTCCGGCGGGAAGTCCAAAGATACGGTAGCGGCCTGCTGCGTCGGTGACGGCTCCTTTGGGCCGCGAGTTATACACACGCAGAGGGCTGCCGTCTGTCGGCATGGGCACGGCGGCCACCGCGAAGTTGCGAACGCCGTTGCCTTGGTTATCGGTGACGCGGCCAGAGATCACCCCGAGTTTGGCGACCTGCAGCAGGACATCCACGCCAGCGTCGGTGAGGGTGGCGCGCCGCTCCGCTGTGGTGAAGCTCGCCTTGGTGGCGGTGACGATGTACTCCGCAGCGGGGAGGCCCGAAGCGCGGAAGTGGCCGAGATCGTCGGTTTCGAGTTCGGCGACAACGCGGGTACCCGTGCGCAGGGTGACAGCCGCGGCCACCACGGGCGACCCGTCGTGCTCGGCCACGACCAGACCGGTGAGATCCGCCGCGGTGAGCGTTGCGGCGATGCCAATGAAAAAAACAATGGCGCGAACCATGACGTGCTAACGCAAGACCTCTTGTTTGATGGACGCTTCCCCCGTGGAACTGGGTGTGAGCTTGATCTTGGTTCCCTTCGATTGGATGGTGCTCCAGAACTGATCGATGACGTCGGCGCTTTGGTTGTAGGGAATCTCTGCGGCCAGCACGACGTAGTCTCCGGGTGCGAACACGGAGCGGGGCGGTTCATTGGGTAGCGAAAACACAGAGCATTCCCCCTTGTCATCGCTGTAGCACGACCAAAGTCGTGCGATGAGTTGTTGGGCTGAGGTGAGGTTGCCAGGAATCAAGTTCACGCGGCGTCCCGCAGCGGGTTCGCCCTTCCCGTCAGTGACGCGCACGCGAAAGCGGCTGCCATCCTGGGCGACGACGACTTTCACCGCGACTCCCGCCTGGTCGAGCATGAAGCGGCCGCCGTTCTGGGTGAGGTCCAGCGTATCCCAGGTGGCGCGTTTGAGGTACCAGCCGTCGGGCAGATTTCCAACCCGAAAGAGTTCCCGGTCAAAGTGAACATTCGGGAGCGTGAATTTTCCTGGGATCTGGGCTTGGACGTTGAGACCGAGGGACGTGGGCGTGATGTTTGTAAAACCGACTGCCATCGGACGGTCGAGGGGTTTGCCGGGGGCCGGACCTTCCAGTTCCACTTCGCCTTCCCAGTTGAAATTCGGGCCGATCTTTGCGGCGAGGCTGGTGAGATCCTTGTCGGTGACGATGAACTCGCCGCGACCGAAGTATTCTCCCTGCTGCTGCCTGCGGCCCTGTGGTTGCACCGTGAAGCGATAAACACCTGGCCACAGTCCGCAAACGCGGGCTCGTCCGTCCTTATCCAACTGAATCACTCGGCCACTGCGGAACGCTCCATATCCATTGAAGACGCCGCTGACGATGCTGGTGAGGTCTACGTCAATAGTGTGCGGCACTTCGGTTTGCGCGGGCAGCAAGGCGGTCTGCGCGCAGTAGGATTTGGTCTGCACCATTTGAATATCCAGGCCTTCGCGGCGCTCTCCTTCTGCCAGGGTGAAGGCTTGCGCGCCACCTGGGTCGAGTGCGCGGGGAAAGAATGTGCCCGCAAGAATCGGCCGCCGGAGATCGGGGTCGGCCGCGTTCATGGAAAGCTCCTCGGCTTTTCCGGGCGTAACGATTTCTGCAAACGCGTGAAAGGCGATATCGGTGGGAACACCTTCAAAGGAATACTCGCCGAGGTCATTCGTCTGGGCCCGGAACGGAGTATCCATGTATACG
>JBDTUW010000505.1:0-4010 GCA_040007555.1 Acidobacteriota bacterium
CGTGAGTTCATACTCTCGATCCGGCCACGCCTCGAACTCAGATCACCTGTGATCGAGCCCATATACTCCTCAGGTGTCACGATCTCAACCTTCATGACTGGCTCGAGCAACACGGGATGGGCCTTCCTCGCTGCCTCTTTGAAAGCAATCGAACCCGCGATCTTGAACGCCATTTCCGAAGAATCGACCTCGTGATAACTGCCGTAAACGAGCTTGACCCGGACGTCTACCATCTCGTAGCCAGCGAGGATTCCGCCCTCCATCGCTTCGACGACGCCCTTCTCGACGGCCGGAATGTATTCACGCGGAATGACGCCACCGACAATCCCGTTGACAAATTCGAAACCGGCACCGGGCTCGGTCGGCTCGATTTCGAGCACTGCGTGTCCATACTGCCCACGACCACCGGTCTGCCGGGCGTACTTCTCTTCGCCCTTGGCTGGTTTGCGAATCGTCTCGCGATAGGCGACCTGCGGTTTGCCGACATTTGCCGCAACACCGTATTCGCGTTTGAGCCGATCGACAATGATCTCAAGGTGCAGCTCGCCCATTCCGGAAATGATCGTCTGATTGGTCTCGATATCCGTCATTACCCTGAAGGAAGGGTCCTCCTGGGCCAGCCGGCCGAGAGCAATACTCAATTTTTCCTGATCGGGGCGCGTCTTTGGCTCGATCGCGAGCGAGATCACCGGGGTCGGGAACTCCATCGCCTCGAGGATCACCTGGTGCGATTCCGAGCAGATCGTGTCGCCGGTCGTCACCTGCTTGAGCCCCGCGACTGCAACGATTTCACCGGCATAGGCCTCGTCAATGTCCTCGCGTTTGTTGGCGTGCATCTTGAGAATGCGGCCGACGCGCTCGCGACTATCCTTCGTGGAATTGAAAACGTAGGAACCCGCTTTGAGCGTGCCCGAATAGATGCGCGCAAAGGAGAGCTGACCAACGTGCTTGTCGGCCATGATCTTGAAGACCAGCGCTGCAAACGGCGCCTTGTCATCTGCCGGACGCGGGACCATCTCGCCGTTCTTGTCGATCCCCTCAACCGCTGCGATATCCATTGGTGAAGGCAGAAAATCGATGACTGCATCAAGCAGCAGCTGAACACCCTTGTTCTTGAATGCCGAACCGCAGACCACCGGGACAAGCTTGAGCGCGATCGTGCCACGGCGCAGGCCTGCTCGCAGATCAGCGATTGTCAGCTCCGCACCTTCAAGATACTTTTCGGCAACCTGATCGTCGAAATTCGCGATCGATTCAATCATCTTCTCGCGCGCGGCCGCGACTTCCTCCGCGATCTTAGCGGGGATCTCAATCGTTTCGTACTGCGCACCCTTGGCCTCATCGTTCCAGACCATGGCCGTCATCTCGAGCAGATCGACAACGCCCTTGAACGTATCTTCTGCGCCGATCGGAAACTGCACTGAAATCGGGTTGGCCGAGAGCCGTGTTCGGAGAGTATCGACCGCGTGATCAAAATCGGCACCGGGCCGATCCATCTTGTTGATAAACGCGATTCTTGGAACATCGTATTTGTCGGCCTGACGCCACACCGTCTCTGATTGCGGCTGGACTCCGGCGACAGCATCAAACACCGCGACAGCTCCATCAAGAACACGCAGTGAACGCTCGACCTCGATCGTGAAATCGACGTGGCCGGGGGTATCGATGATATTGATTCGATACTCCTCACCATTGCGCTTCCAGAAACACGTCGTTGCAGCAGAGGTGATCGTGATCCCGCGTTCCTGCTCCTGCTCCATCCAATCCATAACCGCCGTGCCCTCATGGACTTCGCCGATCTTGTAGGAGACGCCGGTGTAAAAAAGGATACGCTCGGTAGTCGTCGTCTTGCCGGCATCAATGTGGGCCATGATGCCGATATTGCGAAACCTATTGAGAGGTGCCTGTCTTGCCATGCTAAATGCTCAGTCTTTGGTGCTCACACAGGAGGTGGCGACTTAACTTCTGCACCCACCCCGGGGCACTAAGAACTGCTTACCATCGGTAATGCGCAAAGGCCTTGTTGGCCTCTGCCATTCGATGCACGTCCTCGCGCCTCTTGATGGCGCTACCTTTGTTTCCGGCTGCATCCATGATCTCCGCAGCCAATTTATCAATCATCGTCTTTTCGCCGCGGCCTCGTGCATAGGAAACGAGCCAGCGCATTGCCAGCGCCATCCGGCGATTTGAGGTGACTTCAACCGGAACCTGATAGTTGGCGCCGCCAACACGACGCGATTTCACTTCAACCCTTGGCGCGACATTCTCGATGGCGCGTTTGAATACCTTGAGCGGATCCTCCTGGGTTCGATCTTTGACCTTTTCCAGGGCGTTGTAGATGATGCCTTCCGCGGTCGATTTCTTGCCGTCCCACATCATGGCGCTGACGAACTTCGCGATCAGCGGGCTGTTGTAGACGGGGTCAGGCAGGATCTCGCGCTTCGCAACGACTCTTCTTCTCGGCATAAACGATTCCTCTTGCGACTATTGGGCGACTATTGGGTCCTATTTCTTACCCTTGCCAGGGGTCGCAGCCCCTTCTTTGGGACGCTTGGCTCCATACTTGGATCGACCTTGCTTCCGGTTCGCAACGCCGACGGAATCGAGGGTCCCGCGGACGATGTGGTAGCGGACACCCGGAAGGTCCTTCACGCGGCCGCCGCGCACCAGGACGATCGAGTGCTCCTGCAGGTTGTGACCTATACCCGGGATATAGGAGGTCACCTCGATGCCATTGGTCAGACGGACACGGGCGATCTTGCGGAGCGCCGAATTGGGCTTCTTGGGCGTCTGAGTCTTGACCTGCACACACACTCCGCGCCGCTGCGGACACGACTGAAGTGCGGGGCTCGAAGTTTTATACTTGACCCGCTTGCGACCCTTGCGAACTAGTTGATTGATCGTCGGCATATCTTTACTCGACTCGTGTCATTACTCGACTCGTGACTCGCTCGTGCGCTCTTCTGGTTGCGGGCTCCGGGCGACGCAAAAATCGCAGCCGCGGACACACCGCGCCAGCGCGCGGATGGCGACACCAAGCCCCTTCCAGGCCTTCGTCGCAAACTGAATAATCAGTCAGTGATTTTGTTTTGGGATGTCTGTTACCAGCGTGCAGATATGGCGTCCCAAGTCGCCGAGTTTTTCTGTGGCGTAAGCGTTGTTTCAGACGCGTGCTTACTCAAGCAGCGGCTTAGAAAGACTCGTTTAAGGAAGCCCCAATGAAAACCGGGACCTGTTTATCCGAAAACGAATCGTGACGCCACAATACATTCTCAAGAGAGCCTTCGGCCAGATTAGCGATCGAATTCCATCGCAAACTTTGACCCCTCCCAGATGCACATCGGAGCGGGGATCAGCCTTCAGGCTTCGCGGCGTCTCTGCACTTCAAGACCATAGTAACGCCGCTAGTTGGCAAAGACCTACCTTCGCAAACTCCAAATAATACGTAGAGCCCATATCATTGTCAAGAGCTCACCGTTAACCATGTCAAAAACGCAGGGTCAAAAACGCAGGGTCAAAAACGCAGGGTCAAAAACCCGGGGTCAAAAACCCGGGGTCAAAAACCCGGGGTCAAAAACGCGCGTGACGGGCTGCTGTCTGCGACGATCGTTGTGTCAGTGTCCGCCGGCTGCGACGCAGTCGACATCCTCTTCGCCTCGTACAGCGGCGGCCTGATATTAGCCCGGCGTTTCAACGCCGGGGCCCACGATCTAGCATTAGCTCGTCGCGTTCGCGACGAATGACCCGGCCGAGCCCACCGCATCCTCAACTTCGTGGCGCCATACCACCGAAAGCCTCCACTATTTGTGTCATGACTACGGTGTTTCTGAAAAGCAAAGACCTGATCCGCTGGGGTCACGGATTAGCATTAAACGATTGTTTTCACGGCAAGTGAACGGCTTGACCTGAGGGGGCCGGTTGGGGAACAGGAAGACTCACGCGAAGGCCGCGAAAAACGCGAAGGAAGGCAAGTAGTTGCCGGTAGCGCCTTCTCTTTATCCGTTCCTCTT
>JBDTUW010000506.1:0-4006 GCA_040007555.1 Acidobacteriota bacterium
TCGACCACCGTCGCGCCCGCATTCACAAAGAGCGCCCCTCCCTTGCCTTGTCCGTTCGTAGCGGCGGCCCCGCCGCCGCTATGCGCGCTGCCTGGCGCGGCGGTGTTGGTATTAAGGGTGGTATTGAGCAGACTCAAGGTGCCAAGCCGCACAAAGATGGCGCCGCCAAGGCCCGCGCCGCCGCCGCCCCCGGAGCCGCCGCCGTTGCCGCCGAAGAGGCCCGTGGCTCCCAGACTGCCGCCGCCACCGCCAAAGCCCCACGTTAAGCGTTGCGACTGCGGATTTCGCCTTCGCTGCGTTCCCCGCGCTCCACATTGCCAGGCTGAAGAGCAGGCAGAATGACATCATGGCAATCGTTATTCTTCGGTTCATACTCATATACCTTTCTTTAATGAGAACATTCTCGCTATCATCCTCCGCTGAGAATCCGGCGCAGTTCGATCAAATTTTCCTTGGCGACGTACCCGCTCGCCCCGGCGTTTGATGCCGCTCGACGCAGGTCTTCGCTGTCGTGGTTGCTGACGATCACGATCCGAGCTTCCGGGAATGCTGCCGTGATCTGACGGGTGGCCGTGATCCCGTCCATCTGATTCATCTCAAGGTCCATGACGACCCAATCGGGACGGTGGCGCGTGTAGGCGTCGAGCGCTTCCAAGCCGTCGCTGCACTCGTAAACATGCGCCGTCATGCCTTTCACCAGACTCTTGATCATCCGGCGCATCCGCTCGCTATCCTCCACGATTAACAGATTTGTTTTGCTTCCCATGAACCCTCTGGACCGCGCTCCCCGGACCGCGCTCAATGGATACACGGGTCAACGGTAGATTGGGATAGAGGGATTACACGATTCGATTGTGTGGTTGCACACTTTCTTCTGTGTGAAAACACATAGGCGGGCGTCAGGGATCTGGATTCGTAATTCGCCCAGGGCACTTTGCGTCCCTCTTCGTGCAGCTTATTCGCCTGTGTGAAAGGATTCGTGAGTCGGCGGCTGTGGTGTAGGTTGGACCTTAACGATCCCCCACCTGCCGGTGGGGGGGGCTGGAGTTTGGCCATTTTCGCGGAGGGCAATACCGTTCGTAGTACCGCCTTAGGCGGAATGCTGCAATTACGGCCCATTCCGCCTAAGGCGGGACTACGAACTCTGTGCTGCTCCGCAGCGCATTCCCCCACCTGCCGGTGGGGGGATTTTCGGGAACGGTCAGAATGCCAAATCTCCAGATCAGGGCGTTGCTGTGCTCTTAGATAATCTGGCTCGTTCGGCGTGCAAACTAAGAACCTCGGGCCAGGTCCTTGATCCCTGATTTCACAAGTCGGACTGGTGCTTGAGGGCGAACTTGATCAGCGCGTGGCTCCCGTGCAGCCCGAGTTTCCCGGAGATGTTGGTGCGGTGGTTATCCACCGTGCGATAGTGAATGCTGAGCTCCTCCGCAATCTGCTTACTTGTCTTATACTCGGCAATCAGTCGAAGGATTCGGCGCTCGGTCGGAGAGTTTGGTCGCCCTGTCACTCATGCCAGTGTATCGATTGACAGACATCGGCGCCAGCATATCAATGATCTGTCCCATTAACATGGTGACCTTGGCTGAGAAGCTTCCAGCTGTGCGACGCTGTCTCTTAGCCGTTCGCCTAGCCGAGTGTTGTTCTGTCCCTCGGGTAGTTCCCCTTTCTCCGATTCTGCTGCAGTTCCTGGTGTAATTGCTCAAGCCTCTCGTGAAGATGCTGCTTGTTCATCGATGAATCCTTTATCTATTCAGACGCTGACGGGCTTCGGTAGCGCCATGTCTCCAAGGCATGCGATACCTTTGGCTGCGGGCAAGCGTGACATTTGCGCTGTCGCGTTTAGAACATCAACTAGCACGAACCGCAACATACTCTCGCGGACGCGCTGTTAAACCTCGATCC
The DNA here is from genome assembly GCA_040007555.1 of Acidobacteriota bacterium. Taxonomy (GTDB): domain Bacteria; phylum Acidobacteriota; class Blastocatellia; order RBC074; family RBC074; genus JANNRD01. The sequence goes on from JBDTUW010000506.1 coordinate 1,906, forward strand.
TCGGGCTATAGTGGCCAGGTGGTCGCAGCCACTTCTCCGTAACCTTCCTGGTGTCGACTCCGGTCCCTTGTTGCGAAGATCACTGGCAACTCCTCGATTCGGAATTCACCCATCCAGCCCGCACTGAGCGGCGTTCCTTTTCATAAGACCCAAGCCCTGTGCCCGCAGTCAGCGTCATCGTTTCAGCTCCACCGTCCAGTTGACCACGACCGCCAACGAAGGATCGGTCTCTTCCCCTCGGCTGACAAAGAGAAAGCGCTGGCCGTCAGCCGTGACCGCATAACCGCCACGGAATGTTGACCTCAACGCTCCGACATCGAACAAAACCTTGGGAATACCTGCCTCGAACGCGCTGCCTGTCTTCACCTCAACCGCCATCACTTTCGCGTCGGGGTCAACGTAGAATATCTCTTTCCCGTCGCGCCGCCATCTCGGGCTGTCACCACCCTTCGCTGAGATTGGCCACCTGCCACCCGAAGCCGGAAAGGTCTGGACGTACACTTCGCGATTCCCTGACTCGTTTGAGACGTATGCAATCCAGCGCCCGTCTGGAGAGAAACGAGCTGACGCCTCGTCGAACGGCGTTTGCAAAAATGGAACCGGCTTGCGGTCGTCGAGCAGCAGGACCCACAGATCGTTTTCATTGGTTTTCGGATTCAGTTGTTCATACAGGATGGATCTTCCGTTCGCGGACCAATCCGTCGGAGTTACCCGGCTATTTGACTGGAGCAACAATTCTTCCTGGCCGGCGCCGCTCGCCAGCTTCTGATATATCTGATGACTCCCCCCGCGACTGGATGCCCAGGCGATGCGGCTCCCATCGGGCGACCAGACCACGAACCAATCACTAGCCGGATCAAAGGTCAGCCGCGAAGTGGTGTCGCGCACGAGGTCTTTCACATATATGTCTGGTGTTCCGGTCTTTGGGTCTCGCTGCTCCAGCGCCACTCGCTTCTCGTCGCGAGAGAGAACGGGAAACTGAAATGTTCCCGGCGCGCCGACCGATTCCAGCGGCCTGCCCGTCCGATCAAACCAGGCGAGTTGCTGATTCTCGCTGGCGCCGCTCGGATCGTAGACCAGGGTGCCGGTGTCTGAAACGGAAAAGTCTCCCCGGCTGTTGCGGAAATTCGCCTTCACGTGATCGGCGACGCGAAATGGTTCGCCCACGAGGGTGAGATGCCTCGCATCAAATGGTTGCGCCAGCAGCGCCCCTTCGCGCCCGAAGAGCAGATAGCCACCACTCGCGCCGGATGCCACGGGAGAGGATGCCGAGTAGATCGCATTGGAATCAGCGGTCAGCAAGCGCTTCGCTTCTTTCTCACCAAGCGCCGCGAGATAAACCTCTGACGCCGACTGTTGTGGGGTCCCAGCGAGATACAGGAAATGGCGGCCGTCGGGCAAAAAATATGGCCATCGATAATCAGTGCCCTGACGCGATTGGTCAACCCCAGGCACTGGCGCCGGCTCTCCGCCTGTTGCCGAGACTTGATAGATGATCCCGCTTCGTGTGAAGAGAATGACGCCCTCGCGGTTCCACGTGCCGCCGAAGGCGCCACCAGTGCCCGGGACATTGCACAGCGTTTGTTGCGTCCCGTCGGCAACATTCATCTTTTTGAGCTTGCCCTCGGCGAGAAATCCGATTGATAGGCTATCCGGCGACCAGAAGGGGCATCCGAAAGTGCCCTCCGTGCCGGGCAGTGGTCGCGATGTGAAAGAACCCAGCGGGCGCAGCCAGATTTGGGGCCTGCCTCCAATGACAGCATTGATTGCCAGGTTGCGGCCATCGGGGGAGACCGCTGGTCCAAAGGTGAGCGCCTTCCCCGGCAGGGCGAGCGCAAAACGAACGGCGATTGCTTCCGCCGGCGCACGGCGGAAATAACCGGTCGTGAAGGGCAGCAAGACGAGCAGCCCGATTAACAAGAGACCTGCCGCGATCCAGGCCACCCGCGCATTGCGAAGCCAATCCGACCCGGGGATACTCTCTGGCATCGCAGGCAATGCCGTCGTCGTTTCCAGCCTCGAGCCTGACGGCATGGACAACGCTTCGAGTGCAAAGCCGAGGTCGTGCGCTGAGTGGAACCGCCGCTCGGGTTTCTTCTCC
>JBDTUW010000507.1:0-4001 GCA_040007555.1 Acidobacteriota bacterium
GGCCCGACCTTCATCAAAATAGGTCAGTCGATTTCGACTCGTGCGGACCTGCTACCGCTGGCGTACATCAAGGAGTTGAGCAAACTCCAGGATTCCGTTCCGAGTTTTCCGCGCGAAGAGGCGATGGCGACGATCGAACGCGAACTTGGGCGGCCGATCTCGGCACTCTATTCGGAGATCGAACCGGAACCAGTCGCGGCAGCCTCGCTCGGGCAGGTTTACCGCGCGCGTTTGCATACAGGTGAGCAGGTTGCCGTCAAAGTACAGCGGCCGCATCTCGCGGAGCGGATCAATTTTGATCTCGCGGTCCTGCGGCTGATCGCCCGATTCATGCTTCGATTTCCGCGGCTGACCCGCGGTATCGACTGGGAAGGCACGATTGACGAATTCGCGACAGTGATCTTCGAAGAGATGGACTACGTCCAGGAAGCTCGCAATGCGGAGACCTTTCGCCAGAACTTCGTCAAATGGCGCGAGGTCTACGTCCCAACGATTTATTGGTCGCACACCTCCGTTCGCGTTCTGACGATGGAGTTCATCGAGGGGCTCAAGGTTCTTGATCTCAACTTGCAAAGAGAACGCGGGATCGACCCACCCGAGGTCGTCAAACTGATTGCGCGGACCTATCTCAAACAGCTTCTCGAGGACGGTTTCTTCCATGCGGACCCGCATCCGGGCAATCTTCGAATAATGGCTGACGGGCGGATGGCGTTCTTTGACTTTGGCATGGTCGGACGAATCACACCGCAATTGCAGAGTTCGATGATTGACGCTTTCTTTCATATCATCGAGCGCAATGTGCCCGGCTTGACTCAGGATCTTATCAATCTGAACTTTTTGGCGCCAGGAATTGACTTCAACGTCATTCGGCCGGTCGTCGAACAACTCTTTTCCGACTATCTCAACTTGCGTCTTGGAGAAGTGCGATTTAAGGAGCTCACCTACGAGCTCGCCGAAGTGATGTACGAGCACCCCTTCCGAATCCCGGCAAACTTTACCTACATCATCCGCGCGATCATGACCCTGGAAGGGATCGGGATCGCCATGGATCCCAATTTCAGTTTCTTTGATGTCGCCAAGCCATACGCAAAAGAGTTCATGTTGAAGCGCGAAGGAAAGTCGATCCGGGACGCGCTCCTGAAGAAAATCATCTACGGTGAAGGCAATCAGATTCAATGGGGCAAGGCCTGGAAACTGGCCAAGATGGCACTCAAGATGTATTACGACACCTTCATCGCAGGCCTCTCGGCGCCATCGGCGACTCCAAAAAAGACGGTCGAGCAGCAGCCTCGCAAAATGTTGGGCTAACCCACACTAAGGCAGTACCTGAAGGCAAGCCTCACGGCCGCTGACTCGAGCGACTTGTAATCTCACTCTTGATCAGGAAGGACCCAAAACGAAGATGAGGATTCGGATGCGGAAGATCATCGCCTACAGTCTGGTTCTGCTCATCGTGCTCGCGGCGGTAGGGATCAGTATGACGATCGGATGGCGGCCATTCATCGGTCCAAAAACACGGGCCCTGACGAACCGCACTTTCGTCGCGAACCCGCCCAGACTCGAGCGTGGACAGTATCTCGCGGAGAAGGTCATGGGGTGTTTTTATTGCCACTCCGAGCGGGATTGGAAGGCGCCTGGAGCACCTCCGATGACAGGCCGCAAGGGAGCCGGCGCTGCATTTCCGGGTGGCCCGGGAAAGCTTTTTGCTCCCAATATCACCTCCGACCGTGAAACAGGAGTTGGGGCGTGGACCGATGACATGCTGGCTCGCGCAATTCGTGAAGGCGTGGATAAGAATGGGAAGACTCTTTTTCCGATCATGCCCTATCAGAACTACAGCAACCTGTCGGACGAAGACCTCGGTTCTCTCGTGGTCTACCTGCGCACCATTCCACCGGTCAAGAATGCTGTCCCGGAGTCCGAGATCATTTTCCCGGTCAATCGCTTGATCAACGCGGTCCCCCAACCAATCACCACGGAAATTGCGGTTCGCGATCTTTCCAATCCGATCGACCGTGGCGAGTACCTCACGACACAGGCGAGCTGCGCGGATTGTCACACACCGAGGGTTCAGGGGCGGCCGATTCCAGGACTGGCCTTCGCTGGCGGTTTTGCCTTCAATGAGCCAATTGGTCCCGTCGTCAGCGCGAACATCACGCCCGATCCGTCGGGGATCTCCTTTTACGACGAGAACATGTTTGTGACGATGATGCGGACAGGTCAGGTAGGCGCGAGAAAACTCAATCCCACGATGCCATTTTCCGGCTACGGCGGGATGACCGATGAGGACTTGAAGGCGATCCTGGCGTATTTGCGGACGCTTACACCGGTGAGTCATCGCGTCGACAATACGGAGCCACCGACTCCGTGCAAACTGTGCAAGGTCAGTCATGGTCTCGGGGATAGGAATTAGACAGTGCGAAGATGGAAGGGCGCGTCTTCAAACTCGTTTCCGAGCGGAATGCGGTGATTCGAAGGGTTGTAAGCGCGAAGCCGCAAGGCATCTGACAAATCGAATCAGCCAGGGAAAGGGTAAGCATCAGCCTTTTCCCTGAGGGGTCTTTGCGCCTTTGCGTCTTGCGTTGAAAACTCTTGAAATCGCCGCGGGGTCGCTACGAATCGAGTTACCGCCCCATCCCTTTGCTGACAACCTCTGCCTGAGTCCGCCACCCTAATGTTAGAATGTGCCTGTGCCTACTCTTGAGGGAATGCTCGCCAACAGCCACCTTCTGCTTTTTGACGGTGACTGCGGAATCTGCACACGGTCGGCTGAGATATGTGCCCGCATCGATTCCCGCAATCTGTTCCGCATTGCACCCTATAGGGCGATCCCCGAGGAAGAGCTCGCCCCTTACGGATTAAGCCACGCCGAATGCGCCGGCGCGGTCCAAATCATCAGTTCAAGTGGTCGAGTCTACAGCGGTCCCTTTGCCGTGAACTACTTCCTGTTCAAGTTTCTACCGTGGTCCATTCTCATTGTGCTTCTCTATGCGATTCCCATCTTTCTCGTGCTCGAGATTCTTCTTTACCGGCTCGTCGCTGCGAACCGACAGCGAATCTCGCGATTGCTCGGGCTCACCGCCTGTCGTGTCAACCAGGTCTAAATATGACGAGTTCTGACTCCACCGAAGCCTTCGCGATTGATAAGAGCCGCGATGTCATCCTTAGGGACGGCGCAGTCCTCCGCCTGCGCGCATTGTGGAAGGCCGATCGCACCGGCTTGCTGCAGCTATTTGATCGTTGCTCTCAGGAAACCATTCGCTACCGATTTCTGCGATTGATCACTGAACTCCCGGACTCGCTCCTCGATCAACTCGTCAAGGTCGATGGTGAGCGGCATGTCGCGCTTGTCGTCGTCACCGGCGAAGGGGCGGAGGAACAGATTGTCGCGGTCGGCCGATACTTTGCGCTCGAGGAGCGCAAAGAAGTAGCTGAGGTGTCCTTTCTGGTTGAGGACAGGATGCAACGCCGCGGTATTGGAACGATTCTCCTCGACTTTCTCGCCGAGATTGCCCGCAGTCATGGGATAAGCCGCTTTGCCGCCGACGTTCTTGCAGACAATCGAACTATGCTTTCAGTCTTTCGGAAGGCAGGATACGCGGTCTCCTCAAATGTCAGCTATGGCGTGACGCACCTTGAGTTCCCAATCGCCATGAGCGAAGTTGCCGAGGCGCGAATGGAGGTGCAGGAGCTCGAGGCGGAGCGGGCCTCTTATCGAACAACACTCTGATCGCGACGTTTGTTATACTTGTCCGCATGTTGAGGCGTTTCACCGCAGTACTGGTGCTCATTATCGGCACAATGATCTCGCCACTCGTTCCCGCAGAATCTGCATCCGCTCCACCTAAGCGAACGGCAAAAACGCGAAAACCTGTAAAAACAGCGAAGGCATCGCCCAGGCCTCAGAAGGGGCGCCGGCAAGTGGTAAAGGCAAAGGCAAAGCCCCGACGCGAGGTGCCCCTCCGACCCTCGGAGATCGCGGATGCCGAACGAAGACTGGA
>JBDTUW010000508.1:0-3997 GCA_040007555.1 Acidobacteriota bacterium
ATGTTGTGGCTGACGAAAAGCACGGTGCGACCAGCCTTTGCGACGTCTCCCATCTTGTTGAGACATTTCTGTTGAAAGGCGGCATCCCCCACGGCAAGCACTTCATCGACGATGAGAATCTCTGGATCAAGATGCGCTGCAACAGCAAAGGCGAGGCGAAGAAACATGCCGCTCGAGTAACGCTTAACGGGTGTGTCAACGAATCGTTCGACCCCGGCAAAGGCGATCATCTCGTCAAAGCGTCTGACGATTTCTGCGCGTCGCATTCCAAGAATCGCGCCATTGAGAAATATATTCTCGCGTCCGCTGAGCTCGGGGTGGAACCCGGTACCCACTTCAAGAAGACTCCCGACACGGCCATATATCTCAACGCGGCCTGTGGTTGGCTCTGTGATTCGCGAGAGGACCTTGAGCAGAGTAGATTTGCCCGCCCCGTTGCGTCCGATGATGCCAACAACCTCGCCGGGCTCCACCGTAAAATTGACCTCAAGGAGCGCCCAAAGCTCGTCGAGCTCACGTCGGCGCCGCCCCCTCAAACCACCCCTGAACAAGGCGTCTCGAAGAGTTCGTTGACCATTGTCGCGTTGACCGAGGTAGTAGCGCTTGGCGAGATTCTCGACCTTGATAGCGAAGGGAATATCCATTCAAAGAGACGATAGAACGTCGAAGGCCTCTGCGGCTTGCTGGCTCGTCAGCGGCTCTTTGTGCTAAATGACATCCGCAAACCCTCTTTCCATTCTGCGGAAATCGTACATCGCATAGATCAGCGCACCCGCGGTAACGACACCAGAGATCGCCAGGGCTCTCCACCCCAGGCTTGCCCCGTTGAGACCCGAGAGCAGTGCGACGCGGAAGCCCTCGACGATCCCAACCAGCGGATTCAACTCGTAGATGACCCGGTACCGCTCAGGAACAATGCTCGCCGGATAAATGATCGGGGTTGCATACATCCAGAACTGGACGAGAAACGGGACGATGTATCTGACATCGCGAAATCTGACATGCAGCGCGGCGAGCCATGTCCCGACTCCCATTGCCAGCGCGATCAGCATGACGAGCAGCAATGGCAGAAGCAGAACATTCATCGTTAGCGGAACCTGATACCAAAACATCAAACCGATCAGGAGCACGAAAGAGAAGGCAAGGTCGACAAGACCCGCCAGAACTGCGGCGGCCGGCATGATCAATCGCGGGAAATACACTTTCGTGATCAGTCCGGAACTGACGACCAGACTGTTGCTGGATGTGGTCAGCGCATTCGCAAAGAAAGTCCACGGCATGAGAACCGAGTACGCGAAGAGCGGATAGGGAATTCCATCCGATGGCATCTTTGCAAACCGGCCAAAGATGATGGTGAAAATGACCATCGTAAAGAGCGGCTGCATAACCGCCCATCCTGCGCCCAGCAGAGTTTGCTTGTAACGAACCCGAACGTCCCGCCAAGTGAGAAAGTACAGGAGCTCGCGATAGCTCCAGAGGTCGCGGAGATTGAGCGCTACCCATGACCGCGTGGGTTCGATGACAAGATGAGGGATTGTCTGGTTTATCTCGTTCATCGTCTTCAGAGATTGGCGCGGCACCATTGGTCGAGGGCAAACAGGCTCCACACTCGCGACCACGAGAGACGCTCCGCCGCAAACTCTTCCCATACCGACCGCAATGCGCCGGGCTGAAATACGTCGTCGAGCTTGGATTCGTTGAGTGAGGATTGCACCTGTTCTCGCAGTGGGCCCATGAGCCAGTGTTTGAAGGGAAGTTCGAAGCCGCGCTTCGGACGATTGACGATCTCGTCCGGCAAGTCCCCGACCGCATCCACCAGCAGCCATTTCGGTCTTCCCTGACGGAGCTTTACTTCGCCGGGAACTCTGAGCATGCGCTCAACGAGCACGTGATCTATCAGTGGTACGCGAACCTCGAGACTGTGCGCCATGCTCATCGTGTCCGTATCTCGAAGCAGCGTATTAGCCATATAACCACCCAACTCGAGCGCTGATGCCTGGTTGATGGGATCGGTCCCGCTGCAGTTCAACAACTGTCTCCCGCTCCATCGGCGAAGGCGCGCTTCGTCATTCCGATCGTGGGTCGAGAACTCGGATGGCACGAGAAGCCCGGCGCATTGCTCGGAGGTGAAGAGACGTCGATGCAGTCGCACCGTCGGCTCGTCGAGATCATTGCCGCGTAGGAGGCTCTTGAGTTTTGTCGCACGATTTCCACTCGAAACGGCACCAACCGCCACAGCCGCCGTCATTCTCAGACCAGGTGGCAAACGCTGTGCCTGCCTTCGAATTAGATCATCACGCGTGATCGTTCTGAAGAAGCCGTAACCCGCAAAGACCTCATCGCCACCGAGACCGGAAACGGCTACCTTCAGACCCGCATCAGCAGCGGCTTTGGAAACAACCCACGAGTTGATCCCATCAACTGAAGGTTGATCCATCGCGCCGAGTGCAGGTCCGAGGCTGGCAAGTACTTCATCACCAGTGAGCATCACCGTGTGGTGTCTCGTTCCAAACTTTCGCGCCACCTGTTCGGCGTATTCGCGCTCGCTGAATTCTTCCTCCCGGAAGCAGACCGAGAATGAGTCGATGTCACCCGAAGTCGCGCGCCGCAGCAGCGAGACAACCGAACTTGAATCAATCCCACCGCTAAGAAAGGCACCGACCGGAACATCGGAGACAAGTCGCAGACGCACCGACTCAGCCAGCAGATGAGCGATCTCTTCGTTTAGTTCTCCCTCGGACTGACTATCTTCAACCGGGGGAGAACTTATCTCCCAGTAGGATTCACTTGCGATCTCTCCGTCTCTGAAGGTAAGCGTGTGGCCGGGTAAGACAGAGTACACGCCTTGGAGCATCGTCAGCGGCTGCTCCACCGAGCCGTAGGCGAGATAGCTTTCGAGCGCAGTCCGTGAGAGATCGTGAGGCACCAGCCCTGAGGCGAGCAGCGCGCGCAGCTCAGACGCGAAGATGAACGTCTCGCCGTCAAAATAATAGTAGAGGGGCTTGATCCCAAGGCGGTCGCGGACGAGGACGAGTTTTCCCTCGGACTCCTTCCACCATCCCAGGGCAAACATGCCTCTCCAGGCATTGACGGCACGGACGCCGCGAGATCCCAGACCAGTGAGCACCACCTCGGTGTCGCTTCCCGTATAAAACGCGTTGCCCTGAGCTTCGAGCTGAGTGCGGATCTCACGAAAGTTAAAGACCTCGCCGTTGTATGTGACCCAATCACCGGTCATTCGATTCTGCATCGGCTGATGGCCCGCGGCTGAGAGGTCGAGAATGGCGAGCCGTCGATGACCAAAAATAACTGTCCAACCATCGGGGTCAGAAGCGAGGGTCTCGATCCCTTCGTCATCGGGACCGCGGTGGGCAAGCGCGTGATTGGCCCGACGGACTGCTGCCTCTATCTCAGATGGCCGCCGTCGGGAAATGACTCCAACAATTCCGCACATAATATCGAGAGCGCTAACGCACAAGACGCGGAGAGGGCCCAGGCACACCTCTCCCCAGATTATGGACCTTGGAAAGGAAACCTCCTGTCGAGGCAGCTTACGAATTTCAAAACTGGCGAATTTCAAAACCGGCGAAATATCAAAACCGGACACACTATCTTCTCACACGTGTGCCGTGACTTGAACCACTGTTTTTTCAGCGATTTCCTGACGATTCGCTCGACGATTTCCCGGCGTTTTCAGCCTCTTCGGGCAGGTGACGTGAGGAGGGGTTGCGACTGACTCCGGACTCGATCGAGGTCAAGCCTCGCTTTCATCCTTCTTCCGCTTGTCTCCCTCGCCATAGTAGTAGCGGCTGTAATACGTTGAGTAATAGTAATAATCGTGAGGTTGCAGCTTGATCTGGTTGACCACCACTCCAAGGATCCTCGCACCCACCGACTGCAACAGTGACCTGGTGCGCTGAGCCATTTCGCGCGGTGTGACGCCACCTTTGACGACGATGATCACACCCTCGACCAGCGAGGACAGAATCAGACTGTC
>JBDTUW010000509.1:0-3993 GCA_040007555.1 Acidobacteriota bacterium
CTTGCGCCCCCCAACTGCCGATACATGGCGGGGGCTATTTTTGGCAAAGTGCGCTACCAGGATGGACCGGTTTCACTCCGCTCCGTAATGCCACGGGATTAGAGGGATGCTCCTCAGTTGCCTGCCGGAGCAGTGAAGGCTACATTAGGTCGGAATACTCGAACTCTTTATCTGAGGATCAACCAACACATGCCAATCAAGAAAGTCGGAATTCTGGGCGCCGGACTCATGGGTGCGGGGATAGTCCAGGTGGCAGCCGCGAGCGGCCACGATGTCACTCTCGTCGACATCAACGACGCATTGATCGGGAAAGGCCTTGCCTCAATCGAGAAATCCCTCTCGAGACTGGCCGAGAAAGGCACGATCACAGCACAACAGAAGAACGAGACGGCCGCGCGGATCAAAGCCGCGACCGATCTGGACGCGCTCACCGACTCCGATCTCATCATCGAGGCAATCATCGAGAATCTCGATATCAAGCGCGAGACTTTCGCCAGGCTCGATCACATCTGCAAGCCTGAGACGATCTTCGCATCGAACACCTCCTCGCTCTCGATCACCGATATCCTGACTGCCACATCCGCGGACAGACAAAAGCGGTTTGTCGGGATGCACTTTTTTAATCCGGTTCCGATGATGCGTCTCGTCGAGGTAGTGAGAACCATCGTGACCGACGAAGAAGTCTTCAAGACTGTGGTTGAGACCGGCAGAGCCTTCGGGAAAACAGTCGTCACGACCGCCGACCGGTCAGGATTCATTGTCAATCGGCTGCTGGTGCCTTACCTGCTTGACGCGATCCGGGCATTTGAGCAGGGCCTCGCATCAACGGTCGATGTCGATAACGCCATGAAGCTCGGCTGCGGGCATCCGATGGGCCCGTTGACTCTCTCTGACTTCATCGGCCTCGACACGATCTATTACATCGCCGACATCATGTTCAATGAGTTTCGGGAACAAAGATTCGCGCCACCATCGTTACTCAAACGAATGGTCACGGCTGGTTTGCTCGGTCGCAAGTCAGGTCGCGGTTTCTACGACTACAGCGATCCAGCCAACCCAAAACCAATGAATCTCTCATGATCGGGGATTGACTTCGACGGAATCGTGGCCAGGAGGCAATTTGCCATGGGATTTAGACAAATGAGGCTGCTGGTGCCGTACGTTCTGCTCGCGGGAACGGTGCTCGCGAGCCCGGCGCCAGGATTTGCGCAGCAGACGAAACCTGCGGCGCCTTTGCCGAAGGCGTCAGCCACGGCGGATAAGGAGCCTCCCGCGGAGGAGCCTGAAATAACGCGATTACAGCAGCGGGCAATCTCGATCATCCGCGAAACTGCTCGAGACGCCGTCACACTCGAGGATCGACGAACCATTGCTCGTATTCAGGCTCGGTCGGCGACCGCAATCTGGAAGTTCGACGTTGAGAACGCACGTGACCTGTGTGAGAAAGCATTCGAGACGGCGCTCGCGCACTACCGCGAGACCAAAGACACAGGCTCCGAACGCCGACCGAGCGGACTCAATGTCCAGAGAGCCGACGTTCGGCAGGAGGTAATCCGCGCGGTCAGCCGTCACGATCCAGCGATGGCCAAGACTATGACCGAACGATTCATCGAGGAGAGGCAACGTGAGATGGCCGAGCAGCGAACTGACCAGGTGCGTGATGATCGGCTGCTTGGGAAGAATGATCCGGCGGGCGAGCAGCTGCTGACGCTCGCGTCTTCTTTGCTCAAGACGGATCGTGAAGCGGCAGTCGAGCTCGCCCGCCGGGGACTTGCGTCTTCGATCCCATCGTTTGCCGCGAGCTTTCTGGTCTCACTCGCCAATCTCGATCGCAAGGCAGCCGATCAGCTGTATCTCTTCGCACTGGGGCGACTGGCAGCTCAGGAAACACCGATTCCCGGGCAACTACTTGTTCTCGCGGCCTATCCTTTCGGCGATGATCGCATCTTCATCTCCGATGGAAACAGCACCTCGTCGATTGGCTTTGGTAAGCCGAAGGATTTTGCCATCGATGTGGCCGTTGTCCGGAGTTTCTTTGCCATCGCTGTCGACGTTCTAGGTCGTGCGGCGCGACTGGACACGGCACAGTTTCCGGATCTGGTTGCGCGAGTCAATTCAGCCCTCTTCGCCGCGCGTCTCCTCGAAGGCAAAGTCGCTCAATATGAGCCCTCACTTGCGGAGAAATGGCCGGTGCTCATCTCCTCCCTGCATGGCGTTGCAACTGAGGCTGGACGGGGTGGTGTTGGCCGGACTCTCGAGAATGTCGCGAAGGAGATGCGACCGCCAACGGTTGCCGAGTCCGAGGATCGCATTAAGGCTCTGCTCGACCAGGCGGAAAAGACATCAGACTTTGCCAGACGCGACGAGATTTACAACCAGGCGGCCCAGGCTGCGCGGCGCGCCGGGGATATGTCCCGAGCCATGAGCATCGCGGATAAGATATCCGACATGGAATTCCGGCAAAACGTCCGCGACTGGCTGAACTTCGATGCCGCCAACGACGCCTTGTCCGCGAAACGAATAGACGAGGCACACCGGTACGCCCTGGACGTCAGCGTATCCGATCAGCGAGCCTATCTGCTCTTCCAGATCGCAAAAGCGCTGCTCAGCGGAAAGGATCGCGGGCGGGCCATCGACATGCTGGAGGAGGCGGCGCGCAAGGCGAGTTCAGCCGATAACACCGCAGAAAAACTCCGTGCCCTACTGGGAATCTCGAATGTCTACGCCGGCATCGACCCGAGCCGCGCTTTCGAGATCGCTACCGAGGCAATGAAGGTCGCTGGCAAGGTCCCGGATTATGGGCCCGACACCACATCACTCTTCAGGTCACTGAACCGAAAGGGCGGCGGATCTACAAGCTACTCAACTTCTTCCGCCGATGAGTTCGACGTCGGCAAGACTTTATCGGTTCTCGCGCGAGCTGACCTGGAGCGGGCCCTCAATCTCGCACAATCAATCGAGAGCAAACCACTGCAGTTGCTCACGATCGTTGCTGTCGCGAGCTCCCTGCTCGAATCAAAGTAATGGAGGAAAACATGAGCAAGGATAGAAGGCACCGATGGCTGATGCCGGCCCTTGTGTCTGTATTTGTGGTTCTCGGCGCGGCAGCACCGGGGCAGAATTTTGAGTTTCGGTTGTCGAATATCGAGCGACGGATTGACCAGGTGCAGGGCCGAGTAGATGGGGTTGAGCGCGAACAGCGGATGCTGTCGCTCGGAGCCACCTCGCGTCCGGAGGTTGCCCGCGAGACGGTGCTCGAGCTACAGCGCCAGCAGAACAGCCTCGCCGAGCAGCTCGTCACAATCCAGCGCCAGATGCTCGACATGAAAAAGACGATCGATCGTCTTGAGGAGAGCGAGCGAAAGAAGGAAGAACCAAAACCAAAAGTGGCGGAGCCGCCCAGAAGAAAGCCCTAGCTGTGGAGGAGACCGGGTTTCGAATATCGGTCTCAGAATCTTGCCAGAAGGCGACGGCAGGCCTCCTCGAACGTCTCGATCGGCGGCAGCAGACTTAAGATCAAAAACGCCTCTTGCTCGAAGTTGAAGAAGTATCCCGGATGGACCAGGACGTGGTCATCCTCAAGCAGCTTCAGCACCCACTCCTCCTCAGAGAAATGACGCGGTATCTCCAGCACCGCGTACCACCCGCCATCGGCTGAGAGCATTCGACACGCAGAGTCGTGAGAAAGCGTCCTGAGATGACTAAGGTTCTTTGTAACTCGGGCGCTTATCTGTGGCTGCAGCTGCTGCCGCGAGGCAAGTAGCGATGCAGCGGCTAACTGGACCGGGGTGCCGACGCTCAGGTAAGTATCGGCAATCAGGTCCAATCCTTCCTGCGCGACACGAAGCGGAGCCGTTGGTCCATTCGCCGCAATCCAGCCGAGCTTCATCTGTGGCAAGCCTGCGACCTTCGAGAGTCCGCTCAATACAAACGTCAACGCCTCGCGCTGGGAAAGAAAGGACCGGTTTGCCATGGTCGCGTCTCCCCAGGAAT
>JBDTUW010000510.1:0-3993 GCA_040007555.1 Acidobacteriota bacterium
CCTCCGACCTCTCGGTCCCAAACCGAGCGCACTACCAGGCTGTGCTACGCCCCGACAAGAAGTGCCATTATACACAGCCCCACCCACAAACAACAGCCAGTTCAGGTCTTGCTCAATAATCTGTCGATTGACCACCTGCCGCTTCCCTTGATGAGCACGATCAATCCGAGACCGATTGCCAGCAGGTGATACTCAAAACCCTCGCCGGCCTGTTGGCCGCTCCAGTTCATAAAGAGTCCATTCGGGAGATGCGCCATAAAGATCCCTCCCAGCATGATCAGCGCTATCCCGAAGGCTGAGAAGCGCCCGATGAACCCAAAGATCAGCCCGAGTGCGCCGAACGATTCTCCGATGATCACTAGAAACGCCAACGCCGCCGGCATCCCGCCACTGGTGAATTGATTCATCGTTGCCGAGAAGCCATAGCCGCCGAAGAGCCCAACGAGCTTCTGGAGCCCATGCGGAAGAATGATCAACCCAAGCGTCAGCCGGGCGATTAGTGGGGCGAGATCATCGCTGGTTGCGAGCAGTTTCCTCAACATTCAATTTCCTCCTCATTTGCTGAAGCCCCGTTCGTCGCGGGGCCTCAGCTTGTCCTGCTCCATCCGCGAAAGTGTTTCCTGTCGCTTCATCAACGGTTACGGCAGGTCGATGAGGATCACTTCGCTGTTTCTTGTTGAGCGAAGTTCGATCTTCTCGATCTCGGTAATACGCGCCTGATCGCCGGTTTCGAAAGCTTCGCCATTGACCGTCAGCTGGCCATCGATGACGTAGAGAAAGACTCGGCGTCCAGCGGCGATCGTGTGCTCCAGGCTGTCACCGGGCCGCACGGTTGAGACAAAGAAGGTGGCATCCTGATGGATATTCACCGCATTGCCCAATCCCTGACCGGAGGCGATTGGAAGCAACTTTCCGAGGCGATCCTCAGGAGTGAACTGCTTCTGCTCGTATGACGGGCTCAGGCCATCGGTGGCCGGGTGGACCCACATCTGCAGAAGTCTCACCTGCTGATCACGGGAAGTATTGATTTCGGAATGGGCAATCCCGGTGCCAGCAGTCATTCGCTGTACTTCACCCGTGTGAATCAGACCGCGGCCACCAGTGCTGTCCTTATGCGTCAGCGCACCTTCGAGAATATAGGTGACTATCTCCATCTCGCGATGCGGATGAGTGGGGAATCCGGCGGCGGGGGCTACCTGATCGTGATTGAAGACACGAAGCGGCCCAAAACCGAGATTTGCCTCGTCGTAGTACCGGTCGAAACTGAAGAGCCAGTACGCTGAAAGCCAGTCTGATTCGATGTGGAACCGGTCATTCGCTTTGATTTTGTTGATCATTCTGATACCCCCCTGCTTCTTTCACTGGAGAAGCTCCTCTGCTAAATCTTCCACTGCTCAACTGTTGCCCGCTTAACCATTAGTCCAAAAAACAAGAGGGCTATGAATCGAGCAGTCTACCGAGCAGGCGGAAGAGCGTTTTCTGTTCGGCTCGTGTTAGTGGTTTCATAGTCTCGTTGACATTGGCGATGATCTCCGGGAGCGAATCGCGGAGAAACTGCGCGCCTTCGTCGGTCAGTGTCACGAGATTGACTCGCCGGTCGGGGCAGGCGAGGCGTTTCGCCAGGCCGCGCTGTTCCAGCAGATCGACGAGTTTGGTGACATTTGCCCGCGAACTGAGCATGAGGCGCCCGATCTCTACCTGGGGCAGCGGTTCGCCGACGCCATTCAGGATGCGAAGCACGTTGTAATGGTTGTCGGTCAAGCCCCAGCGGGCAAAGCGCTCGTCGGAGGCCCGCCACATGCGGTCACCGACGCGCATGAGTCGGACCAGCGCCTGTTCGGCCACTGACGGCGGTATCTTCACTCTGATCGTTTTCATCGTGGTGAGAGCATACACTATCCCCCGGGAGATTGTCAACGGAGAAACAATCGGCGGGTGAATGATCGCTACCGGTGGCCGTTGTAAGACGGGCAGGGACAAGCCCGGCCCCTACAGATTCCGAACCCCGAAACGGGGAGGGACAAGCCCCGCCCCGACGGCCGGAGTTTGAAGCGGCGAGCAGGGCCCACGAGCGTCGTAGGTCCGCACCGAGTCGTCGGCACATCCAGGGCGACTCCATCTTCCGTAAGTCTGGTAGCGGCATCAATGCGGATCGAGTAAGATGTCGCCAATCTCAAAAAGGAGTGCAACTCCACGATGCTCGCTTTTTTCAATTTCTTTGCCTGGTGGGTGCTGCGAACGCTCTTCGCCGTTGAATATCACGGGGTCGAGAACGTCCCGCTCGAGGGCGCCGTCATCATCGCCGGTAACCACCCTTCGTATCTCGACCCGGTGCTTGTCATGCTGCCGGTCAAACGCACCATCAAATTCATGGCCTGGGATGCGCTCTTTCGCGTCCCGGTCCTGGGTCGTGCCATCCGCGCGCTTGGTGCCTTTCCCGTCGACCTTCGCAAAGGGAAGGGTGAGGCAGCCTTTCTCGAGGCGCGCCGCATTCTGACCGAGGGTAACGCGCTCGGAATCTTTCCTGAAGGCCAGCGATCTGAACGCGGTCCAATGGGCGACCTGAAGACCGGCACCGCGCGACTCGCTATCGAAACCGGCGCCCCCATCATTCCCGTCACCATCGGCGGCGCCTTCCGCGCCTGGCCGAAGTGGAAGCTCCTGCCAAAACCCGCGAAGATCATCGTCAGATTCCACCCGCCAATCCGACTCGATCCGGCCGAGTGCGCTGAGCGACGCGAGGACCGAGAATTCTCTCGCGAAGTAATGCAGGATGTCGCGACTCGCATCAATCGTTCGCTCGCCCCTGCGCTGCGTGGCTCAGATGCCTGGGAACGGCGATATCGGCAGCCCCCTTCGCACATTCGCTCCTATGAATGGGCGCCGACTCTGGCTGCTCTCATCGCCACCGTAATCTGCCTTCGCCGGGGACACGTCCCCTGGCTCGGAATATGGCTCCCGGTAGCTGCCTATGGGCTTTACCTGCTTGCCGATCTGTTGTGGATCAAACCCTCTCGGTTTGCGAAGTGGCTGCGCAACTCGATGCCGATCTGGATGATTCTTGCCTGGCACTACCCGTTGACTGAGGCGCTGGAGGTGCCCGCGGGCGCGATGCTTGGATGGCTGCTTTTGATTCTGCTCGCGGTCTTCTTTGTGTTCTTCTACGAGGACTACTTCAATCTGCAGAAGTTTGTCCGGGGAATTGTGACGGTGTATTACTTCTCCCTGGTGCTTCAATTGAAATGGCCCTCCGAACTGGGGCTCTTCGTCGTGGCGATCACTTTTATGATCGTCTTCAGCCAGTGGTTCGGCGTAGCCTTCCGGTGGGTGATGACAGTCACTTTGACGATGGTCCTGGCAATCGTACTTTATGGAACGACATCACTCTCGACGCTCATTCCCTATGCCGGCCTTGCGGTGCTGGCAATCGCCTATCTGCAGACATTCGCCAGCTTCGCCTATGATATCAGGCGGCAACTGGTGACCAGCAACTAACGATTCCTGGTCTGAGGCGCCTCAATCATCACTTCTTCGCGATGCGATAGAGACTCGAGGCTGTCCGAATAAAGAGACTGCCGCGAGCGATTGCCGGCGAAGCCATAGACATTTCGTCGAGCGAGTTCTTGCGCAGCAGTTTGTACTCCGGACCAGCGGCGATGACGAATGTATCGCCATCTTCGCTGAGACAGAATATCTTTCCATTGCTCGCCCACGGCGATGCTGTAAATGCGCCGGCGGCAGGGTCGATACGTTGCTTGCCGTATATCTCCTTGCCCGTCTTCGCGTCGTGATTCGTAAAAAAGCCGCGGTCAAGCAGGGTGTAGTAGCTGTCACCATAAACGATCGGAGAAACGTTGTATGGTCCGGCCTGAGGCAGGTACCACGCGATAAACTGGTTACTTTGCTCACCGTTCTTGAGCGAAATGTCCCCCGTCGCGCCGGGTTTTATGGCGTAGACAGGTCGATGCTGGTCGCCGACGTATCCCGATGTGA
>JBDTUW010000511.1:0-3990 GCA_040007555.1 Acidobacteriota bacterium
GGAAAAGAGGAACGCCGAGGCAAGTCATCTGTACCTTGCCTCGGCGTTCCTCTTTTTCCCCAACAGTTTCGCTCGAAAGTCCTGCCGGACTCGGCTCTTTCGTCCTTCCTGGAATCCTACCTGGCGCCCGGTCAGTTCGTGGAACTTGCGAGGTTCTTGTTGTCCGTGACGTAGTCAAAGAACCCGTTCATCATCTCTTCCCAGGTTTGTTCGCCAAATCTCACATCACGGCCGGGATCGGGATTGACCGGATTGCGCGCGGAGTTATCGTAATGCGCAATCGTGTCGATCCGCGTTCCCTTCGGCATGTGCAGGGGCTTTTTCGGGTAGTAATAGACCTGCCAGCCGAAGTCATACCGCGGAACCGAAAGGAGTACTTCGGTTCGTCCATCGGGATACGTCGCACGATAAAGATAGTCCTTTCCGCGCAGATGCATGTGCGGCATGAAACTGACGATGTCGGCATCTTCGTCGAATACGAAGGACGCCTTGACCTCGTGGTTAGCCGCATTTGATGGAATAACAAATCTGGTGTCCCACGCGGCGGCCGTCGTAATAACTTTCGTTACTGGCTTCTTCGAGAAGATCAAGCCCACCATTGAGCGATCCCTGGTCACCTTGCCATTTGGCGTGTAATGCATCTGAAAAACCAGATTGGAACCTGCCTTGATCAGTTTGGCCTGACCCGGCTCAGCACGAAACGGAGTCATCCCCGGAGAAAGGGCTCCCAGCAGTCCGGTTCCGATATCCTGTCGCTTCGGTCTTTGCCCACTTGGTTCGCGAGCGTACATGACGATGTGATGCACGACCGAGAGCTCACCTGCCCTTGCTTCCATCGCCTCGACATAGCGATCTTCCTTAAAATTGGTCGGGACGGTGACGTAGATATAAGGGACAGTACCCTCTGCGGGAACGGTATACTCCTCGGGCATATTGAAGATCACGTCTGGCTGACCTATTTGCCACCCGTGCGCGAACTGCGGTGAAGGCGGCAGGTCCTTTGGATCACCTTCTCTGGCTCCCGCATCGACCCACTTGACGACGGTGTCGATATCCTGCTGCGACAGACGACGATCGTTGCGCCACTCACCGAAGTGCGGGTCCGCATGCCATGGAGGCATTTCCCTGCTCACAACTTTCTCTCGAATCGCCCGGGCCCAGGGACGAACCTCCTTGTAGTTCGTCAACGACATGGGAGCTATCTCGCCCGGCCGGTGACAGCCAATGCAGCTGTTCTGAAAGACTGCCGCGATATCCTTTGTGTAAGTCGGCGTCTGTCGCTGCGTACGAGCTGTACTCGGACCAACAGCGAGCGTTATGCCGCCAACACAAAGACCAGACGCCAGTAAGATGAGTCTTGTTCGTTTCATGGCAACCCTCCTTGGGGATCGCGCAAGGCAAGCAGTTTAACAACGATGTGAATTTCCAGACGCGCGGGAGGCCTGATCTTATCGCGCTCCGGGTAGAACTCAAAGGGCGATTTACGAAATCTCTGCACCCCCGCTGTCTCTCCGCGACTCTGCGTTAGAAGCAGTCTCGCGATGAGTATTCAACACAGCAGGGCGCAGAGGGAGCCGGAGTACTACAGCACTCACACTAATTGATGCACACGTTCACCGTATTTATCGCAACTCCGTTGACACTGACAATGACGTCGACAAGTCCAGCGCCGATCAGTTGCCGGGGGATCGGGCCAACATTCAGCTGATCAAGCCCAACAAATGAGCCTTGAGATCCCGCAAAAGGCACAGGTGTGGCTACGCCCCCAATTGTCGCGGTCAACGTCAACCCGGCGCCGTTGCCGCCAAGACCTGTGCCGTACAAAGCCAGGAAAACGCTCTCCGTCGCTGGCCCAAGGCCGAAACATTTAGCCACCCAGGCTCCGTCGACAAATTGCGCCACATCTTCAAAGAACAGATTGCCGCCGACTACGCGAACAACGTTTGCCGCCGCTGCTCCCCTTCCATCCGAGCTGGCAGAGAAAAGTGAGAGCGCTGCTGGCGCGATCTGGATCGTACCTCGTGAGACCTTGCCATCTCCCGAAGTGACGTCGATAGTCGCCGGCCCGACCGCGGTCTGTGTCGGAATCAAAAAGTTGATCTGGCCCGGCGAAACAAAGAACAGCGGCGCCTGTCGAGATACCCCGGCGCTGTCCTTCACCTCGATGTAGGTTCCGAGGAGTAGAGTCGGCAATGGCGACGACCCCGCCACCGCGGTGCCTACGGCGAGTCCCGATCCGAATCCCGCGACTATCGAGCCAGCAGCAATGGGCCCGGCAGTGAAGCTGGCCGCCGAGACGGTCGCCAGCGGAGTTGCAATCGTGAAAGCGAGTGGATTGGTCGTACCGCCACCGGGTGCCGGCGTGGAAATGCTCACTTGCGCGACTCCAGCACTCGCGATATCCGCGGCGGGAATTGACGCATTCAGTTCTGTCGCGCTAACAAAAGTCGTGGTTCGTGCCAATCCATTCCACAAGACTGCCGAACTGGCGATAAAGTTCGCACCTTTGACCGTCAGCACAAAAGCCGGCGCACCTGCCACCTCTATGGTCTTGCTCAGACTCGTGATGACAGGACTCGGATTGGGTGGAAAAATCGTAAATGGAAGGGCCACCGAGGTTCCACCCTCCGGGGCTGGATTGAAGACGGTCACCAGGCCCTGGCCGACCGTGACCAGATCCGACCCGAGGATGACCACCTTCAATTGAGTCGTGCCCACCACTGTCGTGACTCGGTTCTGGCCGTTCCAGCGCACGATTGAGTTGCCAACGAAGTTTGAGCCATTGATGGTGATGAGGATGTCCGAACTACCCGCTACTATGCGATCCGGCTCAACCGAAGTCAGAACCGGAACCGGATTGGTGACGGTGAAGGTCAGACCGTTCGAGACTCCACCATCGGGTGGCGGATTAAACACGGTCACGACCGAAGCACCGGGAGTCACAATATCAGATGCGGGAATGTTCGCCGTGACCGTCGTCGCGTTGACAAAAACTGTAGGTCGGTCGGATCCCTTCCAGCGCACCACGGATGACGCGTTGAAGTTTGCCCCGGTGACTGTCAGCACGAACGCGTTGGAGCCCGCGGTGGCGGTTGAGGGCGCAAGCGTCCCAATCGTTGGAGGCGGATTACTGATGGCGAAGACTCCTGCGTTCGACAGGCCTCCGCCCGGCGACGGATTGAAGACGGTGACAGTCCTTTCTCCACCCGATGCAATATCGGCCGTGGAAATCTCAGCCTTGATCTCGGAGCTGCTGACAAATGTCGTGGGACGCCCTGCTCCATTCCAATTTACAATCGACCCATTGACGAAGTTGGAGCCATTCACCGTCATCGTAAACGCTGGGCCGCCACCCTGGGTTGCGTTGGGAACAAAACTGGTCAGCTCTGGCACCGGGTTGTTGATCGTAAAGACTGCGGCGCCGGTTGTGCCGCCCCCTGGTGCCGGCGTGTTAACCGTCACGTTGGCCGTGCCCGCTGTGGCTATGTCCGATGCAAGAACATCGATGGTCAGCAGGCTACTACCGGCAAAATCTGTTGCTCGGGGTACGCCATTCCAGCGCACGACCGAGGTGCTGATAAAGTTCAGTCCCTCGATCTCGAGTGTGAAAGCGGGGGACCCGACAACGACATTGTTCGGCGAGATGATCGTAATCGTCGGCGGCGGGTTGCTGATCGTAAAATTGATGCCGGAACTCGCACCTCCACCCGGGCCGGGATTGAAGACCGTCACCGCCGCGGTTCCCGCAGTGGTCAAGTCAGACGACAGAATCGCCGCCTTCAATTGCGCACCACTGACAAACGTCGTTTCCCGTGCGGTTCCCTTCCATCGAACCTGAGAGTTGCTCACGAAATTCGTTCCGTTCACGGTCAGAGTGAACGCGGGGCCCTGGGTCGGCCCGGTCAGGGGCGAAATAGAAGTCAGCGTCGGGATGGGGTTGTTGACGGAGATCGTCCCTGTCTTTGAGCACGTGATGACATCCGGTCCCAG
>JBDTUW010000512.1:0-3983 GCA_040007555.1 Acidobacteriota bacterium
GATGGTCCGACGTCTCGGATCGTCGCCGCGTTGCGGCTTGAGACTCTGGGGAGCGGATACCCAGGGCGTTGCCCTGAGCTATTGGATTGCTGCCCCATTCGGGGCGTGGCACCACTTCGTGTTGCAATCCGCCTACCGGCGGAAAAGGGCGCGACGCGGTGGTGCAAATCCCCAACGGAAGTTTGGGGAAGTAGCCTAAGGCTACCTTGAGTTGGGACAAAGAGAAGCGGCGCGGTCTTTATGCCTGGAAGGGTTGAGGCGGACTTGGGGCGGATCCGGATGTTCAGGAGAACGTCTTCTTAGGAGTTAGTCGCTCGCCTTTGAAGCGGCGTAAGAGACTGATCAGTTTACGTTTTGGCAGCAGTAGCGTGAGGCAGAGGCCCAGGAGCAACAGGCCTGTCCATAGAGACCAACCGCTCGCGTTTCCGTCAACGACGCGAAAGCTCACCTGCAATCCGTGCTGCAACATGTCGCGCTGTTGCCCGGTGATCACGATCGCATCGGTCGTTGGAACCAGCGCATTTGCCAGATAGACGCCGAGCTCAGGCAGGTGGTCGTTGCGAAAAGAGAGTCGATGCTCCCCTACGGTGTCCAGTGGCGCCTGCGAGGAAAGATCGAACCGGATCGCGCCGTCTCCGTCATTCATCTCGCTGCGCGAAGGAAACCGTACTGCGACGGGTACCAGCGGCACGGACCGGCCGTCTACCTCCAGGCCAAGGTCCCGCATCACTCTCCCAACGTAGCCCTGTTCTTCCGCCTCTGAGATCTGTCCATCGTGATCATCATCGATCAAGTCGAAGATGCGATCGGCTATTTGAGCGCCGGGGATCAAGCGCAATTGGATTCGCACTCCATCGGCTGTGAGTGCAATCTGCGCAACCTGCAGATACTGATCAAGCACGTGAGCTGCCGCGGTCGCTTGCAAGCCGACCGCGCACAAAACGCACGCGAAGAAGCGCTTCATCGCTTTACCAGGCGCGCGCCGTAATCGTTGGTCGGGTCGCGGTAGATCGTGTGAATGTGGGTCGCGTCGAGACCGTTACCGCCCCGCATCCGCTGCGGCGAGTATTCGATCAAGAGCGTCGGCCCCTGGATCCGGAAGTAGGAACCGCTGCCATTAGTGGTGGGACCGCTCCAGGCAAACCATGTCTCTGCCAAATTAGCTTTGATCTCGGCCATCTTCGCAGACGCCGCTTCGTTGTTAAGGATGCCTACCCATTCGTTGACGATGTCGAGCAGTTTTTCTTTTTGCGAGGTATTCAATGCCGAGACTTTGATCCCTTCGGGTTGGATGGTCTTGCCGTCTTCGCCGGGACCGAGGACGAGATCGGCCACCAGGTAGTTGAGGATCGCTTGTTTCTGCTGGGCTGCGTCGAGCGAATTGATAAGGGCGAATGACTTATCATTTTCGCGGCCGAGGGGACGGACAGTCTCGCCGTTGAGTTTGTAGATTGTGGGCTGCGCCGCGGGCAGGCTCGGCGTCATGACGTTGGTCTTGCCGACGATGGTCAGGTTGATGGCCAGATGATGACCCCCGAATTGAATCATCCAGGGCTCGGTCAAAGAAGGCGTGCCGAGGAAAGCGAGATAATATTCGTCGCGGCCAAAATTCGGACCGCCGCCGCGACCGCCAGGAGGTCCACCACCCTGTGGACCGCCTGCGGGACTACCCCCCGGAGGAGAACCGCCACCGGGAGGGCCCGCGTTACCGCCGCCTGCGCCAGTCCTGAGCACTTCATCGCCTTCCATGATTTCCCTGACTTTTTGCAAACCCTGCTTGCTCAGCGCAGTGGCCAGCAGTTTCATCTCGGCTTCGCGCTGCACGCCGTTGAGATCGCCGAGGCGAAGTCCGTTTCGCTTGTACATGCCAACGGGGAGATTCGACCATTTGGCCTTCTGATCGCTCTCGAAAGGGAAGCTCAGTTTGGCGCGTGAGGCGTCGTCGAGCGTTGCGAGAAAGGCGTTAGCCGCGGCGACGGTCTTGCCGGTAGCGTCACTTGTCTTCGCCGGTTCGACGCGAATCGGCGACGCGGGCGTGGTTCTGGTTTTTTGCGTCTGTTGGTTGGCGGTCAGGCGCAGGACCCAGCCGGCGGAGAGCAGGGCAAATAAGAACAGCCCGGTCACGACGATTTTTTGTTTCATGGAGAATTCCCTCGGAGATGGAAGCATGATCGCTTTGACGCTTTAATCATTGGAGCATGCCGCGCGTCGAGTAAGCGGTCGCTCGATGTTGACTCGGATAATGTACCCGACAAGTCATTGCCAAGGAAGTGCGGCCGCGTTAGTGGCGTGCTCGAAAGGTGAGCGTCGGGGCTCCTGAACCGCGAAGCGGCGTCACTCTTATAGCCGGAGACCTGGAAATGGTTCTCCGCCAGGAGTATGAGAATCGCGCCGGTAAAGGCCGAATGTAAGCATTGCAGGCGGCAGGGCTTAGGCCGCGCTTCCTCATTTTGACTACAAATTGATTATTCAGAGCCTTTGTGGGGATTGATTCGCCCACAGACTTCTTGTATGCTGCCGACGATTGGCAAAGGAATCGGACAGTCTTGGGTGAGACGTTCTTTAAGTAGATTTTCTAGCGCGGGAAGCTTTCAAAAAACTCCATAATTCTCCTGATCAGCTGGTCTACGTTTAGGAGAGTTTAGGAAGCCGTTTGTAAGCATCTGAGTCCACAAGCTTTTTTACGGGCCGTTAGCTCAGTTGGTAGAGCAGCTGACTCTTAATCAGCGGGTCGGTGGTTCGAGCCCACCACGGCTCATTTCGTTTCAACAACTTACGAACGCGCTGGATTGGTGCTCACCTTTTCAGCGCGTTTTCTTCGTTCGACAACTGGGCCGCGAGAGCTCGATGGCCGGCTGAAACTACAATATATGACTAAGGTGTGTTGCCGGCGATCAGCCCTACAAGCAGGCATTTTGCTAATACTCGTCGTAGCTCTGCACGAACCGTTAAAGGGTCAAAATGCCGGAGGCCTGACAGGGATAGTCAAATCGACTTCCGGCGAGCCTCTCGTAGGAGTCACAATATATTGTCGGGCAGAAAGGGAAACTACATCAAATGACAAGGGACAATTTAGACTGTCCAATCGTGGAAGAGTAATATTTCTCCAACACAACGGATACCGCCCAGTAGTATTGGTTTCCGAGGGCCTCAAGAACGAGATCGAGATAGTCATGGAGGAAGCAAAACAAACCGAATGGGTAATTCCTTCCTGCGAGCAGAAACTGGCTGGTAACAAAATTTCGATCGCCAGGCTACAGCTGCTGATTCCTTCAGGAGCCCGTGAAAAAAGAGGCCGAGACATCGATTACGAAGACTTTTCTGTAGCTTATGGGCAAGGAAACGATCAGCAATACCTATATGGAATCTGGGGGCCAATGGCGAGCCGTGGCTTTCCCTCTGATAGTTGGATTGTCTCATCTGCTGAAATTGCCCCCAGGTCCTGGCGCTTTGGCGATGCTGGAGGACTCGATTTGCGGGGGCGGTCAAAAGAAGGCAAATTTTGGCGTTATTTCGGCACCTATGGTATTGGCCTCTCCTACAAGGAGGCATCAAAGGAAGCGGCTGAGTATTTTGATCGGATTATGGGCAGCGCCTGTTACCAGTGATGCCTATTCTTCCATCTCAATCAAGTGAGTCGTGCTTTGTCAATCCGATTCTCCGAAAGCTCACACTGGATCACGCAGACGCACTGCGAGATGAGCTTCAGAACTTCCGAAGAAAGATCTTCGATGCCGGCCGCGGTAACGATGACTTGGTGTTCGCGCTGAGTCTTTGTACGTGGGCTGCTGGGAGTTACGTCGACGAATTGGGCGGAGTGTCGGCTGATATTCAGCTGATGTTTACCCTGGCGTTGAGTTTCTAGTTGAGGCACTTGCTGGAAGAGCCCGGCACCGTCGTTGCGGCGGGCCAGGAGAAAGGGGACGATCTGGCGCTACGGAATTTGGATTACTTGGGAATTCTCTATGCCTTCCCCTTTATCA
>JBDTUW010000513.1:0-3964 GCA_040007555.1 Acidobacteriota bacterium
GCCGTGACGGCAAACCTGATTTCGGCCGGCGTGCGGCTCATCCCGCTCGGTCAGGTTGGAGCGCGGCTAAACGAGATAAATCCGGAAGACGATATCGTCGTTCAGTGCAAAATGGGAGGACGGAGCGCAAAGGCCTACGAAATCCTCAAGCAGGCCGGCTACAAGAAGATCAGGAACCTCAAGGGAGGGATCACCGCCTGGGCGGATGAAGTCGATAAAACGATGCCAAAGTACTGAGTCTGGCTGGCTGCGCCACCGCGGCCTTACTTGAACGAGTCCGGGATTCGCCGCATTGCGTTTGAACGGGGCTCAAGAGGGACATTTAAGACCTGGCCGGACACCGCCAGCAAGACTCAACGAAGGCAAAGGCCACTCGCCTCAGGGACAATTTCACCGTCAAGGCGCGAAGTACTCGAAGGAGGTGCAACAGGGGTTGGAGCTACACCAATTCGCAATTGGTGTAGCGGTACAAACCCCCGTGAATCTTCTTCACGTGTTTTGCATCCTTCGCGACCTCGGCGTGAGATATTCTTCGATTGATCACCATCCGCGAGCAAATTTGCCCACTACCGGATTCCCGCGGCATTTAGACATCACTGCTTGAGCGTGTATAATCTTCCTCTTTGCTCACAAACCGCGAATTGGAGGCCCTTTCATTTGACCAGTAGCTTTCGACGAGTCGCTCTCGCGTATTCAGGCGGTCTCGATACGTCAATCATCATTCCCTGGCTAAAAGAGAACTATCACTGCGAAGTCGTTGCCATCGCCGGCGATGTCGGTCAGGGCGATGAGCTTGAAGGTCTGCGCGAAAAGGCGATCGCAACAGGCGCAGCCGAGATATACATTGAGGACCTTAGACACGAGTTCGTCACCGAGTACATCTTCCCAACTCTCCGCGCTGGCGCCGTCTACGAACACAAATATCTCCTCGGAACCTCCTTTGCGCGCCCGGTGATCGCAAAGAAACAGGTGGAGATCGGCCTGCAGACCGGCTGCGATGCGCTCGCTCACGGATGCACCGGCAAAGGCAACGATCAGGTTCGCTTCGAGCTTACCTTCAAGGCTCTGGCGCCGCATCTGGCCGTCATTGCTCCATGGCGCGAATGGGACATAGTCTCGCGCGAGGATGCGATCGACTATGCAAATGAGCGTGGCATTCCGATCACGGCCAGTCGTGAGAAGATATACAGCCGCGACCGCAATATCTGGCACATTTCGCACGAAGGCGGCATTCTCGAGGATCCGGCAGCGGAACCCGAGGAATCCATGTATATGCTGACCTCCTCACCTGAAGCAGCACCGGACGAACCTGAATACGTCGAGATTGCCTTCGAAAGTGCGACCCCGGTTGCCGTCAACGGCGAACATCTCGATCCAGTCCCATTGCTGGAGAAGCTCAACGAAATCGGCAGCCGCAACGCCATTGGCAGGATCGATCTGGTTGAAAATCGATTGGTCGGAATTAAATCTCGCGGCTGCTATGAGACACCGGGAGGCACGTTGTTGCTCGCGGCGCTACGCGAGCTTGAGGGTCTTTGTCTCGACCGTGAATCTGCCCACTTCAAGGAGCAGCTGGCGCTTAAATACGCCGAGATGGTCTATTTTGGACAGTGGTTCACGCCGCTGCGCGAGGCGCTGGACAGCTTTGTCAACAAGCTGGTCGAGCCCGTCACCGGGTCTGTCAGACTGAAACTTTACAAAGGTAACGTCATCATCGCCGGCCGAACGTCGCCCAAAACTCTTTTTAGACCCGACCTCGCCTCATTTACGATGGGCGCGAGCTATGACCAGCGCGATGCCGCCGGGTTTATCAACATCTTCGGCCTGCCACTCAAGGTAAAGGCTCTGACGCAACAGTAATTCTGCATGCGAATCGTCAACCTGAGTCAGGCTGCAGTCATCGATTCTGCTCACGGCTCTCAGATCAGACCATTAATCGATAGAACGACAGCACCAATCACGCAGTGCAGCCTGGCGGAGGAGACCCTGCCGCCGGGCCATACCGTCGCGCGTCATCGTCACAACGTACTGGAAGAGATATACCTCATCGTCAGCGGCTCGGGCAGGATCCGGCTCGATAAAGAGGAACGCGTCGTCGGCCCCGGGGACGCCGTGTATATTCCGAGACAGACCTATCACGAGCTAACCAATACCGGGCAGGATCCGATGAAGATACTTCTTGTCTGTGGTCCGGCCTATTTTGCTGAGGACCACCGTGTCGACGATTGAAATGAGTGAACGAGAAATTCTTGACGTTCTGATCGTTGGAGCGGGACCGACCGGACTCGCTTGTGCGATTGAGCTCGAACGACAGGGCTTCAGCTATGTCTGCATCGAGAAGGGCTGTATTGTCAATTCCCTGCTCGGGTTTCCGGTTCAGATGATCTATTTCACCACTCCGGAGCTTCTCGAAATCGGTGATCTACCTCTTATCTGCGAGCGTGAAAAACCGAGTCGAATCGAAGCGCTCAAGTACTATCGCCGCGTTGTCGACACCTGCCACCTCAAGGTGCGTCAGTACGAGAGTGTGCGAGCGATCAGTGGCTCAGAGGGAGATTTCCTAACCTCGACCAGGCTGCAATCAAATGGGGAGGCGCTGTCCTATCGATCGCGAAAACTGATCATCGCCACCGGTTACTACGACAATCCCAACCTCCTGGGGATTCCTGGCGAGGAACTGGCCAAGGTTTCCCACTACTATTCCGAGGCTCACCCCTTCTTCGATCGTGAAGTAGCGATCATCGGCGCGGGGAACTCAGCGGCAGATGCTGCATTGGAATTATTTCGCGGCGGCGCGCGGGTGACTCTCATCCATCGTCGACCGGACCTGAGTGCGAGCCTCAAATACTGGGTAGCTCCAGACCTCTCAAATCGGATCAAAAATGGCGAGATTCGTGCTCTTTTCGAGACGGAGGCAATTGAGATCACGCCGACCACCATCCGCACGCGGAATCTTTCGACGGGCGAGGAAGGCGAGATTGGCAATGATTTTGTCTTTGCACTGATCGGATATCATGCCGATTATGATTTTCTCCGGTCAACGGGCATCGAAATGGACGCAGTCACGCTCAAGCCAGCGCTCAACACGACGACACTTGAGTCAAATGTCGAGGGTCTCTATCTGGCGGGAGTCGTCATCGCTGGAGTGGAGAACAACAAGGTGTTTATCGAGAACGGTCGCTTTCATGGCAAGCAGATCATCGACGCGCTAAAGCTGGCGCGGGATCAGGAAATGAGCACGACGCGCGTCGGCTGATCGGGCGAATATGATTCACAATGAAAGATTGGTGCGAGCGTGCCGCCGCCAGGAAGTGGATCGGCCGCCGGTGTGGATGATGCGGCAGGCTGGGCGCTATCTGCCGCAGTATCGCGCCATTCGAGCTCGGACAGACTTCCTGACACTATGCAAGACGCCTGAGCTTGCGGCGGAGGTTTCGCTGCAGCCGTGGGAGCTACTGGGCGTCGATGCAGTGATCATGTTTTCCGATATTCTCATTCCTGTTGAGGCGATGGGAATGCACCTCGAGCTGACCGAGAAAGGGCCGGTTCTCGCTGGTCCGATTCGGAGGGCGGAGGATGTCGATCGCCTTCGCGCGGCCGACGCCGTTGAGAGGACCCCGTTTGTCTTCGAGACCATTCATGTACTAAGAAAAGCGCTCAATGATGAAGTGCCTCTGATCGGCTTCGCTGGAGCGCCGTTCACACTCGCGTCATATATGATCGAGGGTGGAACGTCGCGCAATTTTGCAGAGATTAAGCGGATGATGTACAGCGAGCCGCGGCTTCTGCACCGGCTGCTCGATAAGATCAGTGACGCCATTGCCCATTATCTCAACGCTCAGATTGAAGCAGGCGTGCATGTCGTGCAGCTTTTCGATACGTGGGCCGGCGAGCTGACACCCGACAATTATCGCGAGTTTGCCCTCGCATACGAGCAAAAAGTTTTTTCCAACCTCCATCTGGG
>JBDTUW010000514.1:0-3961 GCA_040007555.1 Acidobacteriota bacterium
TCGTGCAGATTGGCGATGAGCCGGATATGCGCGCCTGTACCGCCTGCGTTGAAGACGGCATGGTGGTCGAATCGCAGAATACTGCGCCGTCGCTGGATATGGATGTGCTGAGCCTGACTCAGGTGGCGGCGCGTAAGCTGTCTGATGAGATCGAGCTCCAGAAACGTGAGTATCAGCGAAAAATGGAAGATTCGCAGGCGCTCGCGCAAAAACGCGAAGGTGAAGAAACTCAGCCAGTTCTTGAGAAGATCAGTGACTTTCTCGAGAAGTATTGTGAACAGCGTGGGATCACCCACGTTTTTGACATCGGGAGGCTTCAGGAGACAGGCAGTGCTCTCTATGTTGCGCCAACAGCGAACATCACTGAAGACTTCGTGAAGGAATACAACAAGGCTTATCCCACGCCGGCTGGCGGTGCAGCACCTGCACAGCCAGCTGTGAAGAAGCCATAGTCGACCGTCGACCCAACCGCCATTATTCAACCGGGCGCGGGTCGACCGTCTTGATTTGAATCGGAACGCTGAGGGATAATAAGCGTTCTTTTGCATCAGTCAAAAGATCTGGCAAAGAACAGGCAAAGATCAAGGAGTAGAACCGGAATGAAGAATGTTTTCCAGGCTGTCGCGTTGTGCGGCATTTTTACGGCTGGCGCGATCGCTCAGACTCCAGCCCCGCCACCGCGCACGAGCCCGCCAGCGTCGAACACCGCGGCAGCAACCGGTGGAACGGGAGCGGAAGGCAAGGTTGCTATCATCTTTTTTGGCGCCTTTCGCGAAGGTATTCAGGAGATGAAGGCGAAGCTCGACGCGCTCAACTCCGAATTTGAGCCGAAGAACAAGGAACTACAGGCGCTTCGCGACAGAGTCCAAAACCTCAATAACCAGATTCAAACGCAGGGCAGCACCGTCCAGCCGGCCGTACGCGCACAATGGGCCGAAGAAGCCGGGGACAAAGAGAAGCTTCTCAAACGTCAGGTCGAGGACGCCGAGGCGTTGGCGAAGAAGCGCTTTGAAGAAGTTGGCAATCCGGTACAGGAAAAAATTCTTCGCTTTCTCGACACCTACGCGCAGGGAAAAGGCATTGTCATGGTCTTTGAGGGTGGCGCCCTGCAGCAGGGAGGGCTGGTGCTCTTCGCTTCCGCTGCGACCAACATCACCGACGATTTCATCAAGGATTACAACCGGGCGAACCCCGTCGCCGGCGCCGCGGCACCAGCAACTACAAAGAAGTAAACTGGCAAGAAGTAAACTGGACGAAAAGGTCCCGGCAGAAGGCAAAAACACAAAAGGCAAAAGGGTACGAACTTTTGCCTTTTGCCTTTTTGCCTTTTGCTTTTTGAGGTAGCCATGCAGCTTGCGGAGATAGCAAAGACACTCGGGGCGGAGCTCAGGGGCGACACCGCCACTGAGATTCACGGCGTTGGGCCCCTCGATCGTGCTCAGGCCGGCGAGTTGACGTTTGTCAGGGACACGACGCCACTCGCTCACGCCATCAACACTCCAGCATCGGCGCTGATCGTCAGTCCCGCACTGGCGCTGCGAGACGAGCTCGCCAAGCGCGTGCTCCTGATCGTCGCCAATCCCAAGCTCGCCTTCGCCAAAGCCATTCGATTGTTTTGGGACGTGCGATATGAGCCGGCTGGAGTGAGTCCTGATCTGGTCCTTGGTCCCGAGTCCCAAATCGGAACCGAATGCAGTATTCACTCGCGAGTGACCATTGGTCGAAGTACCGTGATTGGGAGTCGGGTGACACTCCACCCCGGAGTAGTGATCGGGGACGGTGTGAACATCGGTGACGAGACGGTCATCTTCGCCAATGTCTCGATCTATAGTCACACGCAGATCGGGAGGCGTTGTCGGATCCACAGCGGTACGGTGATCGGGTCCGAGGGTTTCAGTTTTGTTCCAGACGAGAATGGTCATCAGTACAAACTTCTGCACATCGGTCGTGTGGTGATCGAGGATGATGTCGAGATCGGCGCGAACTGTTGCATCGATCGTGCCGGATTTGGTGAGACGCGGATTCGTCGCGGGGCAAAATTCGACAACTTGATCCAGATCGGCCACAATTGCGATATCGGCGAAGATACCGTGGTTGCGTCGCTGGCCGGCTTCTCGGGTGGAACGATAGTCGGAAGGAATTGCATCATCGCGGGACAGATTGGAACCAACCAGCACATCACGATTGGCGATGGCGCGATCGTCACGGCCCGCAGCGGTGTCACCAAAAACGTCAAACCCGGAGCCCTTGTTGGAGGGGTCATCCCCGCGATGGATTATCAGAAATGGCGGCGGGCTCAGGCGTTATACTCGCGGCTTCCTGAACTGTTTGAACGCTTGAAAAAACTCGAGGCGGGTGGCCCTGATCCGACAGAGAATGCTAACTAGTTGGCTGAGCATGGCTATGGACATCACCGAGATACAGTCGATCATTCCTCACCGGTACCCGTTTCTTCTGATCGATCGCATCATTGAGATCGATCCCTTTAAGCGGATCGTGGCGATCAAGAACGTGACTATCAATGAGCCGTTCTTCCAGGGGCACTTTCCTGGCGCACCGGTTCTACCCGGCGTCATTATCATTGAAGCCATGGCGCAGGCGGGAGCCGTATTGCTCTTCCGCGAGGTAAAGGACCGCGACACCAAGCTGCTCTACTTCACCAGCATCGAACATGCCCGGTTCCGAAAGCCTGTCGGACCGGGTGATCAGTTGGTGATGGAGGTATCCGTCATCAAGTACAAGATGGGATATGCCAAACTCAAGGGCGAGGCAAAAGTCGACGGGCACCTCGTGGCGGAGGCGGTCATTTCCTCCGCGCTCGCAGATCGGAACCGCAAACAGAGCTGAGGTATGATTCATCCGACTGCAATTGTCAGTTCAGGCGCGGACCTGGGCAAGAATGTCTCCATTGGAGCCTATGCGATTATTGGAGATGACGTCGTCCTCGGCGATGAAGCCGAAGTAGCGAGTCATGTGGTCATCGAAGGACCGACGACGATCGGGCGTGAAACACGAATCTTTCCCTTCGCCTGCATTGGCAAAGAACCACAAGATCTGAAGTTTAACGGGGAGCGCACCACTCTCATCGTCGGCGAACGCAACGTCATCCGCGAACACGTCACTATGCACCGCGGTACGACGGGGGGTGGTGGAGTGACATCTGTCGGCGACGACAATCTGTTTATGGCGCAGGCGCACGTTGCTCACGATTGCCATCTCGGGTCTGACAATGTCCTGGCAAACTGCGCAACGCTGGCGGGGCATGTCGAGGTGGAGGATCACATCACGATTGGCGCATTTTGTGGCGTTCACCAGTTTTGCCGGGTTGGAGCATACGCGTTTATTGGGGGCTACTCTGTGGTCGTCAAGGATGCTTTGCCATACGCGCGCACGGTCGGCAATCACGCACGGTGCTACGGTCCGAATTCGATTGGCCTGCGTCGTCAGGGATTTTCCGACGAGACTATTCGAACGATCCGTCACGCCTTCTTCCTACTCCTTTCCTCCAAACTAAACACGACTCAGGCGCTCGAGCGGATCAAGGCGGAGATGACAGGCATCTCCGAGATTGACTATTTGATCGAGTTCATCGAGCAGTCTAAACGCGGTGTCATCAAGAAATGACCCAGAGTGTTCGATCGACCGAGAGACCGGAAGGCGGGGAAGAAGCCCGTTACGGCCTGATTGCGGGTAACGGACGGTTTCCATTTCTCGTCCTCGATGGAGCGCGGCGCGAAGGGATTGAGCTGGCGGTTGCTGCCATCAGGGAGGAAACAGATCCGCGGATAGAGAAAGAGGCCAGGACTGTTGAGTGGATAAGCGTTGGTCATCTGGGCAAGCTGATCAAATTCTTCAAGCGAGAGCGCGTTTCACGCGTCATCATGGCCGGGCAGGTAAAGCATGTGCAGATATTCAGCCTCAATGCATTGCCAGACCTCCGGATGGCCCGAATGCTTGCGCG
>JBDTUW010000515.1:0-3958 GCA_040007555.1 Acidobacteriota bacterium
CATCAGCTCCGGCAAACCCTGCTTGCCCCGGGTCTGAGAGCGCAACTCAAGATCATAGAGTGCTGCCACCACCAGCCCCTTGCGATAAACAATCTCGTAGTTTGCAGCGTCGGAGAACTTCTCTGGCGAAGCCGTCACCAGCGATGCTTGTGAACGCAGGGGATTGACGAGATACGCATCGTACTCATCGCCGACATTCGCGAGCAGTTCATTGAGCGTGAGCGCCTTCGTTTGAACCAATGTCACCAGTCCGAGATATCGAGTGAAGCCTTCCCAGAACCAGTCGAAATTCTCTCGGATGCTAAAGGCATTGGGTAAGTAGAAATGAAACATCTCGTGGGCCAGATGTCGCTGGTAGTGTTTTAAGGTTCGCGGTTGATCGATCCCCGCATTGAGCATGAGGATCACCGTGTTCGCTCTTGCCAGGGCAGCCGAACGGAGCCCCGTCAATGGCTGCGGGAAGGGCGCGAGAGTCACCAGAAAGTCGCCGGATTCGCGACTTCCAACCATCGAGGCCTGTGATCGGGCGATTGACTCGCAGAGTATCCCTACCTGTTCATCGCTGAAGTCCCAGGTGCCAGCAATCGCCACTTGCAGCCGCATGGCTCCGATCTCGAACCTGCGTTGTCGCAATTTGCCAAGAAAGAAAACCGCGCGATTGACGTCTGCAATCTCGAACTGTGTTCCATTCCGTGGTTCGGTCGTCGCCACTTGCCACCCGTCGGGAGCGGCGATCTCCAGCTGGAGGCCGGTCTGCGAGCTGAGGAAGTCAGGAAGGATATCGCCGGCAAGCAGAAAGGCTGCCTCCGGGCCGAGGCTGGATGTCAGAGCGTAGCGGCCCGGCTCGAGCGCGCGACCCAGTCGCACTCCATACCTGATTTCAATCGGCCCCGAGGCGGTCGCCGCAACCTTAGTAAAGCTGAAGAGCCCATCGCCGCGAATCTCAAGCGGGAGGTCTTTGCCGGCGATCTCTCGCACTTTGAGGCCAGATATCCGTTGGCTCAGTTTGTCGATTCCTGCAAACTGATCAAGAAAGCTAAACTGGTTCCGCCCTTCGCGAGGCTGCGCGAGGGTACAGGTGACGGCGAGCGTCCGCTTCTCCGGCAGCATATCCGAGATCTTGCAGGTGGTTTGCGCCGCAGCGCGAGATGCGCCAAGGACAACAAAGAGGATAAGGTGAATCGCAACGCCCAACCTCATCGTGATTGTCACAGCTCCTCAAAGCGCAGGTTGAGTGCGTACATCATGTCGACGATCAGCACCGCGATCGGGGGATAGAAGAAGACGCCTAAGTAACCCTCGACAGAACCACTGGGACCGAAATACTCTTTCGAAATATCTTCCATCAACATTCCCAGGAACATTCCCGCCGCCAATGAGAACAGATAGCCTCCAACCACAAATACCCACGCGACGCTCCGCCTGAATGGCTTCTCGGATTTGGTCGCGTGCGTCAGCGATATCCTCTCAGTACGGTAGGTGTAGTACTCGAAATGTTCGCGCAGGCTGCGGAAGAGGTGCCAGAGGCTGATACCAAATAATGCGAGCAGGATTGCCTTCCAGAAGGCGTTTGAGGTTTCGAGGAACGGCAGCTTCATGATAGCGACGATGAACGTCGAGATAAACAGCGTGACGGTTGTGTAAACCGCCTTACCCCGGGCTCTCGATTCCTCGCGTTCACGTTGCAACCACTCATTGACGACACGATCAGCGCGCGCCTGGAAGTACGCGCGCCGCGCCGCCCGAGCGGCTGCGGAGGCGCTTGCGCTGTTGCGATCCCTGGAGGATGGAGCGCCTGTCGAGCCATTGCGGTCATAGGCGTTGCGTCGTCCGGGATCGACCAGCAGATGGTAAGCGTCGGTAATCTGGGCGAACCTTCCCGCGGCAGCAGGATGCGCGTTGACGTCAGGATGATACCTGCGCGCCAAGCGACGATATGCTGACTTGATTTCGGACTGACTGGCCGAGCGCGTGACGCCCAGCACCACGTAAGGATCAGCCATAGCGGCTCCAGTAGATGCCGTTATTTTACGCTATCCAGGTCAAGTTTCAACCGCGTCCCTCTAGAGAGGTCGTGGTCACGCTCTATCCTTGCGCCACTTTCTCGACGAGGCTCACGAGGGTCCGGACGCACACACCTGACGGACCAACCGCGAGATGCGGTTTGGTGGAATCGTTCCACGCTGTTCCGGCGATGTCCAGATGTGCCCACGGAGTTTCCGCTACAAACTCGCGCAGGAACCACGCTGCCGTGATCGTGCCCGCTTTCCGTCCACCGACGTTCTTGATGTCGGCGATCTCGCTTTTGATCTGTTCGCGGTACTCACGGTCGAGCGGCAATTGCCAGAACTTCTCGCCCGTCCGCTTACCCGCGGAGATCACTTCGTTGATCCAATCCTGATCGTTACCGAGAATTGCGACATTGACATCGCCGAGTGCGATTGAAACCGCACCAGTCAGCGTCGCGAGATCGACGATCCGCGTCGCTCCCAGCTTGAGCGCATAGGTCAGCGCATCGGCGAGCACTAACCGCCCTTCGGCATCGGTATTGATCACTTCGATCGTCTTGCCGGCCATCGAACGGACGACATCTCCGGGTCTCTGTGCCCGCCCACCGGGCATGTTCTCGCAAGCCGGAATGATTCCGATGACGCTGATCGCTGGTTTTAGCTGTGCGACCGCGCGCATGGTCGCGATCGTCGTCGCGCCGCCCGCCATGTCATACTTCATCTTCTCCATACCGTCAGCCGGTTTGATGGAGATCCCGCCAGTATCAAAGGT
Source organism: Acidobacteriota bacterium (assembly GCA_040007555.1). Classification (GTDB taxonomy): domain Bacteria; phylum Acidobacteriota; class Blastocatellia; order RBC074; family RBC074; genus JANNRD01. The sequence goes on from JBDTUW010000515.1 coordinate 2,782, forward strand.
TATGCCCTTGCCGACGATGGCAATGGTCTCGCCAGCGTCCGTATTGGCCGTGTTAGCCGTGTAAGGAAGATAACTGAGAACAATCAGACGTGCCGGCTCCGCGCTCCCCTGAGAGACTCCAAGCAGAGCGCCCATCCCGAGTTCCTTCATGCGGGATTCATCGAGCACATCGATACCCAGACCATACTTTTCGGCGACTTCTTCCGCGCGCCGCGCCAGTTCCATCGGGGTCATGAAGTTGCTCGGCTCGTTAATTAGGTGGCGCCCAAAGTTTGTCGCTTCGGCGATGATCCGTCCGCGTTCGATTCCACGTCTCAACTCGTCGGTGTCGCCTTCAGTGGTCGCCAGAATCATCTCTTCGAGATGATCTTCCGTCTTGTCGCTGGTCTGATATGTGTCCGGTTCAAACAGAGCAAGCAACGCGCCTTCGACTGCAGCCTGAGCCGCCTCTCCGAGCGGAAGCTGCGAACGTCGAAGAAAGGCGAAGCTCCGCGCCTTCTTCCCGCGCAGAATCCGGGCAGCGGCCCCGGCGACCTTACGCACGGTATCAGTCGTCACATCGGCTTGTTTTCCGAGACCCATCAGCAATACCCGGCGAGCCTTGATTTCACCCGGACTGTGCAGATATGCGGATTCCCCGCCCTTGCCAGTAAACTCACCGGACTCGATGAGCGATGTGACTACACCACCGGTGCGTTTGTCGATTTCCGACAATGCGCCGACTTCTGGCTTTTCACCCTCGTAAACCGGCACGACCAGCGCATCGCACTCGATCTCAAAAAACTTCCTTGCATCCGCCTTAACTTCCATCCTCTTCCTCTCTTTGCGAGGTCACTCTACGATGAGGGTACAAGCCGCCTGCCTGCTCTAACCTGCATTCCTTCAGTGCCTCGCTGGTTCTCTATTCTTCCCTTAAGCGTGTCTTCATCGCGACACGGGCTGAGCGCTCCTCGCTCCGTTTCGCTTCGGTTTCGCGCTTGTCATAAAGCTTCTTGCCGCGGGCCACAGCCAGTTCGCATTTGATGAAACGATTCTTGACGTACATCTTCGTCGGAACCAGAGTCAGGCCTTTCTCCTCGACGCGCGACTTTAGTTTCTCGATCTCGCGCTTGTGTAACAGCAATCGCCGTGCTCTTGTCGGCTCATGGTTCTCCCGGTTTCCATGCGAATAGGGGCT
>JBDTUW010000516.1:0-3954 GCA_040007555.1 Acidobacteriota bacterium
CGAGTCCGGCGAGGTCTCCCATTGCGAGCGGTCCCATCGCCATCCCGAAGTCGTAAAGCGTGGCGTCTACGGCCTGCGGCTCTGCGCCCTCTTCGACGAGGAACTGTGCTTCACGCGAATAGGGCTCGACCATGCGGTTGCCGACAAAGCCCCGGCAGTTACCGACAAGCACACCGACCTTTTTGAGCTTCTTTGCGAGTGCCATCGAGGTCGCGATCACTTCGTTGCTCGTCTGTTTGCCACGGACGATCTCGAGCAGTCGCATGACGTTTGCCGGCGAGAAGAAGTGATGACCAATGACCATCTGCGGTCTTGATGTCACCGACGCGATCTCATCGATGTTCAGCGTCGACGTATTCGACGCCATGATCGCCTCGGGCTTGCACAGTCTGTCGAGCTCGGCGAACACCTCCTTCTTGAGCGCCATTCCTTCGAACACTGCTTCGACGACGATATCGGCTTCGCTGAATCCGTCCCAGCTCAAGGTCGGTTGGATAAGACTCATCCGCTGATCCATGACTTCCTGGCTGAAGCGCCCTTTCTTCACCGAGTTCGCATAGTTCTTCGCGATCGTCGCCATACCCCGGTCGAGAACCGCCTGATCGACTTCCTTGAGAATCACCGGAATGCCGGCATTGGCGTAGTTCATAGCAATGCCGCCGCCCATCGTGCCGCCGCCGATGACGGCCGCTTGACGAATGTCGTACTGCTTAGTCTCTTTCGTAATGCCCGGGATCTTGCCAACTTCACGTTCACCAAAGAAGATGTGGATCATCGACTTGGATTGATCGGAGAAAAGGCATTCCTGGAAAAGCTCCCTTTCTCTCTTTGATCCTTCCGCGAATGGAAGCCTCGTCGCCGCCTCAACTGCGTCGATGGCGGCGAGTGGCGCCATCATGCCGCGCTTCGTCTTGCGGGCCTGAGCGCGGGCAGCCGCAAAAATCGGAGCATTCGCCGCCTCATCGCCCAGCTTCTCATTTCGCTCACGCGTCTTGGGTGGCTTCGCTCCGCTCGCGACGAGTTCACGAGCAAAGACCTTGGCGCCTTCAAGCAGGTCACCCTCGATGATTCGCTCGACGATGCCCGCTTCGAGCGCTGCCTTTGCGCGAACTGGTGCACCGAACGCGCACATTTCGACCGCCGTCCCCACACCAGAGAGCCGCGGTAGTCTTTGAGTTCCAGCCGCGCCCGGAATAATCCCGAGATTCACTTCCGGTTGTCCCACCTGTGCCGCAGGCGCGATGACCCGGTAATGGCACGCCATCGCGGTTTCGAGGCCACCTCCGAAGGCGGTGCCGTGGATTGCTGCTATTACTGGTTTGGCCGAGTCCTCGATGGTGAGCAGCAAATCCAGAAAGTTGATCCCTTCACGCCGCTGCCCGGAGGTGATCTTGCCGAACTCTTTAATGTCGGCGCCGGCGATAAACGTCTGACCCGAACCAATCAGAATCGCGACCTTGATCTCAGCATCGAGATTGATGGTTTGGATCGCGGATGCGATGCCTTCGGGCACGCCCGGACTGAGAGCGTTGACGGGAGGGTTGACGATGGTTATGACGGCAATCTCGCCATCGCGCGTCAGTGATACAAGATCAGTCATCTATGTTACGAACTCCTTCGATAAGATAATCACGAAAAGACAGCCTCGATCAGAAACGGGCCGGGTGAAGCCGAGGCCGTGGACACTTGTAACGCGAGATCCTCTGCACGTTCGACACGTACTCCGGGAACACCCATACCCGCGGCAAGCGCGACGAAATCAAGCGATGGATTGGTGAGGCCGATCATGCTGCGCAGCGTTGGCGTCAACCTCGTCACGCCCGCGCGCTGCATCTCAACCCCAAGTACTCGGTAGCCGCCATTGTTACAGATGACAGTCGTCACATTCAGCCCTTCACGCGCCTGTGTCCAAAGCGATTGTAGCGTGTACATCGCGCTTCCGTCCGCCTGCAGATTGATGATGGGACGGTCCGGGCAGGCGATCGCAGCACCGGTAGCGCACGGCAGCCCACAGCCGATGGCGCCACCGGGTTGAGTCAACTGCGAAAAAGGCGCCGCATTCCGCGCCATGGCGAAATAGTGAAAGCTGCTGGTGTTTCCCTCATCCATCAAAATCGCATTCTCGGGTTGCGCGAACGCGATCGCGGCAGCAAAGGTCTCAAGGGTGATAGCGCCTCTTGGACGCTCGACAGGAGCGGACGAAAGCGGCTCCCAATGTAGTTTTGTACCGAGCGCATCGGCGAGCGCTTCCAGTGCCTGTGGGACATCCTCGAATGGAGTCGCCAACGTGTGTTTTATCTGCTCGGTTGAAATAAAAAAGCTCGGCAGACCGGGATAGCCAAAGAACGAAACAGGATCTCGCGCGCCGGCAAGCAGGATCGCATCATGTTTTTCGAGGAGGGCGATTGCTGGTTCCGGAAAGTATGGCAAACGTTCGACCGGAGGTGTGCCGTGACCGCGCTCCATTCGCTTCGGGAAGGTTTCGCAAATGAGCTTGCACCCGGTCGCCGCCGCGATCCTCGCCGCCGCATCCAAACCGCGTGATGAAAGGGCGCTTCCTCCGAGAAAAAGCGCAGGAGATCGGCTGGTTCGAATCACTTCGACCGCACGCCGCAACGCTGCTTCGCCCACCTGAGCCGGCGGAGGAGCCGGGAGTGGTTGGACGGGTTCGCCGCCCCTGGCTATCTGGTAATCATGAGGCAGAATCAAGGTGGCGATTTGACCGGGCGACACCATTGCGGCGGTTATCGCATCCGCCATATCGCGGGCCATCTCGTCGGCGGAGGCATTGCGCCGGAGCCACGCAGAGACAGGCCTTGCGAGCGATTCGATATCCATGTTGAGCGGTGGGTCGGCCGCCAGATGCCACGTTGCGTGCTCACCCACCAGGTTGACGATCGGCGAACGAGCGCGTCGCGCGTCGTGGAGATAGGCGATCCCATTGGCGAGCCCGGGGCCAAGGTGCAGCAGGGTCAGCGCCGGCTTGCCAGCCATCCTGCCGTATCCGTCCGCGGCGCCGGTGCAGACCGCTTCTGCGAGACAGAGGACGGGGCGAACTTCGGATACCTGGTCGAGAGCAACGACCAGTGGCAGTTCCGTAGTACCGGGATTGGCGAAGCAGACTTCAATGCCGGCTCGACTAGCCGTGCGAAGAAGGCTCTCGGCTCCACTGATCATTGAGGACCCCTGCGGACAGGATGGAACGACCCAGCCGCGCACGTGGCTCGGTATCAAGCTTCCATCATCCTGCCATCATTCTGCAATCAGTCTGTTGGAGAGAGATCATTTACCAACGCCGCTACCACGAAAGCAGGGCGTTGGCTGATCGCGCGCAGGGGAGAGCTTAAGGTGGTTTGAGATGAACTGCAACCGGGAAGGGGCGGATTCCCTGGCTACCTGTATCGCCTAGGGTGCCTTATATATGACCCTTCCACGGCTGGCGAGAAAACCCCCGGTGACGGCGCCAGCAGCGGCTCCGAGTATGGCGCCACCGTATTCTGTTGGATACCTGGCCTTCGCTGCCTCGCCGATTCCGTAACCGATACCGTAGCCCGCTCCGAGGCCGAGGCCGCTACCGATCGCCGTTGCGGCGAGTGTTTCGCCTGTAGACTTTCGTCGGATCTGGGCGATTTCATCACGTTTGAATTCGATGTCCTGGCCGGTGTTCTTCGAGCCTGTGATAGTCACGGAATCGGCTGTGACTGAGATGACTTTTCCCTGGACCTTGCGGCCCGTCTTCGGCTTCACTTCAAGCTTTGTACCTGGTTTCAAATTCTGAACTGCCTGCCAGTTGTTGAGTGCATCGTCGGCGCGGACGATCTGTGTGCAAAGCGCGAGAAGGCACAGCTGGCTCAAAAGCATGAGCCTGGGGGATGACACGAATTTCATGGACTCTCCTCCGTTGAATGACTATTTGTTCGGGATCAGCGAAGAGAGTTCTGGCAAGACACGTAC